>NZ_JBFUGJ010000676.1:0-1346 GCF_056402975.1 Mesorhizobium sp. P3_A9
GTGTGATCGTCGGTGCTCGATCAGTGCCGAGTGGCTTGCGGTCGCCGTTGGCACGCGGTGCGCCGGCCGCCAACAGCCATTCGGGAGCCATCGCAACAGGTGCGGCAAGGTCAAAGCCATAATCGACAATGTAGCCGCCATCGCCGCGCCGATCTAATCCCTCTCCTAGCTCGCCTACATCGGTCGGCAATCGCTGCCCGGCTGGAGAGCGGTACAAGTAGTGATAACCGCCTGATGGRGTTTGCTGCCAGGCTGTCGCCGGTGGCCACAAATTCAATGCGGCGAKAGATCGCAAACCGTCTTTCCCATTCTTCCGGTCAACGTCCAGGGCGATTAGGTCGCCCGATGGCGTTCCGGTCGCAATACCGATCAGGGCGTCTGGAAACGCCGTCCAGAGCCGCGCAATTGCGGTCTGGTCTCGCGTTGCCAGCTTAGCGCCACCCTGCCCTTTTTGGGGCTGTGGGACACCTAGGGCGGTTGCAACGCTTTCATTCGAGAACGGAAGCCGATTGGCGGTGAGAGGAAAGACCGCAAAGCCGCTGCCAACCAGCGCGGCGGCGCGGTTACTATTGCCAGCGGGACTGGCTGGCGTTATATAGGTATTCATTCCTAGTACCTTTCAGCCCGGCTTTCGCGCATCCAACGCGAGCCGGGTTTTTCTGGGTGCGACGGAGCGTTGCTCCTTCGAACCGTGG
This sequence comes from Mesorhizobium sp. P3_A9, assembly GCF_056402975.1. Classification (NCBI taxonomy): domain Bacteria; kingdom Pseudomonadati; phylum Pseudomonadota; class Alphaproteobacteria; order Hyphomicrobiales; family Phyllobacteriaceae; genus Mesorhizobium; species Mesorhizobium sp. P3_A9. The sequence continues at coordinate 696 of NZ_JBFUGJ010000676.1, forward strand.
ATCATTATGTCATTGAAACTGTGCGATATTCCGGGCGCAGGCTGTTCGCCTGATCGCCGTGCTAATCATTCGAACTAGCCATTAAGCTGCGTTTGCTCGCTGCTTTTGCAGATAGTCGAGCACATCAGTGCGCAGATAGCCGACTTTGCGCGTCCCAATCTTCAACTTGGGTGGAAAAGCGGGATCATGTTTTTCGAGCCGCTGGCGCGAAGTATCGGAAATGTGGAGCAATGCGCATAGCTGATCGCGCGTGAGTAGAACCAAGGCATCCTGCATGGGTGCGTTCCAATTTATCTATGAAATTGAAGGATTTGCAGGCATCCACCCACGGTCACCCTGTCTAAGGGCTGGGCCATCCGACCCATGCGCCCATCGCGTATCCTCGCTCTGGCGCACTTGGCTGCGCGTGTCCTCGACGCAGCAACCGCAATCGATCACGGCTAGGCATGTATAGTCAAAAAAAATGGCCCGAAAGGCGGGCCATTCTAAAGGTTATCCACAGCAATAGTTATTCGCGATAAACGGTTATTAGGCAACAAATCTTTCCCATTGTGTGCGGTATTCGTTGTCGTTGGCGATGATCAGGAAGTCTGTCCATTGCTGCATTATCTGTTTGCGGCGTTCAAAGGCGTCGCCTCTCCGGTATGCAGC
>NZ_JBFUGJ010000677.1:0-1342 GCF_056402975.1 Mesorhizobium sp. P3_A9
ATTTGATAGCGAGTGTGCATCTCCATTCTCCGCAATTGGGCCTCCCGGTCGAGACCGGGAGGCGGACCGCAGCTTCATGAGTTTAGAAGATCAGGCGGCTTGGCGTGCGCGTTCCGTGTCCTGCGAGATTTGCTTGCTCGCATCAGCATCGCCGGACCCGATGCTGATGCGGCGCGGCTTCAGCTCYTCGGGAATTTCGCGGACAATGTCGACGGTGAGGAGGCCGTTCTCGAGGTTGGCTGCCTTGATCTTCATATGGTCGGCCAGCCTGAACGACTGCCGGAAGCTGCGATAGGCCAAGCCCTGGTGGAGCAACTGGCGTCCGCTCTGGTCATCGGCCTTCTGGCCCACGACAACCAGCTCCGGGCCATGCTGGGTCAGTTCAACCTCGTCCGGGCTGAACCCCGCGATCGCCATGGCGATGCGATAGTCGTTCTCACCTACCTTCTCGATGTTGTAGGGTGGCCAGTCAGTCCGCGTGCCGCTGTCGAGCATATCAAACAGACGGTCGAAACCAACGGTGGTGCGATACAGTGAGTCAAAGGTTCTCATAGCCACATTCTCCTTGAAGCAACATGGGTACAAGGGACGCCGCCCATGCGGCGCCGCCAGTCTCGCCGAGCCATACGGCCTCGACGGCAGATGAGTTAGGGCGGGCTCAAAATCGGTTCAAGACTCGGCTAGAAAAAATTTTGGAAGGCACTGTAAGCCCCCACATGGCACCGCCAGCGAGAGATGAATTGCCTCAGTTCGCCTCGTCGTTGCGCGGAAAGCCCAAGCAAATAGTCGCTGGCTTCTAACGCCTTGCCGGCGGCCGTAGTGAACGCCCTGCGGTCATGCTTCAGGAGCTTGATCCAGCTAGCCAAGTATGTGGCGTGGTCAACGCGGGGTCGGCCTCGATACCAGCTTCGGTCAGAGGAACGCGGGTCCGAGTTCGGAGTTTTTCGGTCGCGTACGCAACGTCGCCGAAGCGCTTGCCGAATTAGCGTTGCAGTCGCGACGCCGTCCAATGGATCGACTCGGGAAGCAGGACTCCCTGTCAGGCCTCAGTGGCACTGCTGATCGACGTGCCGGACGGCCTCTATTAGAAGATCGTCGATGCCATCATGCACCAGATCCGGGCTTGCCAGAACGAGCCCTCGCGGCGTGAAGTTTTCAACAATTGGATGCGAGCATTTGCCCATCGTGCCGGGAAGATCCCATTGCCATCAGCGAACTCGCTAGACAGTTAGCGGTTGACTCGTTCGCAATCCGTTCCAATTTTCTTCCCCAACGTCATTGGCCCGACGCCGAGATCGCGGCAGAATGGACACGCAGGCGATTCAGTTCAGGTGCGGAACAC
>NZ_JBFUGJ010000678.1:0-1336 GCF_056402975.1 Mesorhizobium sp. P3_A9
CCTGGAAACCGCCGGTGACCGACGGTTCGGGCCAGGACCGCAAAGTGTTGAAGACAGCTTTCGATCTCCTGAAAAGTATCGGTTACCACGTCCAGGACGGGACGATGCTCGATCCCGAGGGCAAACCTTTCGGATTCGAGATACTGACCGCTTCGCAGGACGAGGAGCGCCTGGCCGGTATCTACCAGCGCACACTGGCGAAGATCGGCATCGACGTCAGCATCCGCAAACTCGACGGCGACCAGATCCAGTCACGCAAGCAGCGCTTCGATTTCGAGGCTCTGATCGGATCCAGCGGCTTCAACAATTCCCTGTCGCCAGGCTTCGAACAGCTCGGACGCTGGAGCTCCGAGGCGGCCAAGGCCGAAGGCTCGTTCAATCTCGCCGGCGTTGCCGATCCGGCGGTCGATGCGGCGATCGAAGCGATGCTGCGCGCCCAATCGAAGGAGGATTATGTCGCCGCCGTTCGCGTTCTCGACCGGCTGCTGATCTCGGGCTACTACATGGTGCCGATGCAGTACAACACGCAGCAGTGGCTTGCTTACTGGAATTATCTGGAACATCCGAAGAAGACGCCCATATTCGGCTATCAGCTGCCGACATGGTGGCGCAAACCGAACTGACAATCCGGAGATCGAGATGAGCGAAGCGAATGCCATAACCGTCGATGTGGTGTCGGATGTCGTCTGCCCCTGGTGTTTCATTGGCCAGAAGCGGCTGGACAAGGCGGTCGCCGCGGTCGGCGATGTCGATGTGCATATACGCTGGCGGCCGTTCCAGCTCGATCCGACCATTCCGCCGCGAGGCAAGGACCGCCGCGAGTACATGCTTGCCAAGTTCGGCAGCGACGAGCGCATCCGAGAGATCCATGCCCGCATCGAACCGCTTGGCGAAGCCGAGGGCATTTCTTTTGCCTTCGATGCCATCAAGGTSGCGCCSAACACGCTGGAYGCGCATCGSSTSATCCGCTGGGCGGGTGCSGCCGGCGAAGCCATCCAGAACAGGCTGGTCCGTCGCCTGTTCCAATTGAATTTCGAGGAGGGCGTCAACATCGGCGACCATGCCGTGTTGGTCGAAGCCGCCCGCGAGGCCAGCATGGATGCGTCCGTGGTCGCCACGCTCCTGCCGACCGACGCCGATGTCGAAGCGGTGCGCACCGAGATCGCCACGGCGTCGCGCATGGGCATATCAGGCGTGCCCTGTTTCCTCATCGAAGGCAAATACGCAGTCATGGGCGCACAGGACGCCGACACGCTGGCGGATGCCATCCGGCAGGTGGCTGTGGCCAAGGCCCGCGGCGAGTTGGACAAGGTCGGCTGAGGCAGGCTGCATCCGC
>NZ_JBFUGJ010000679.1:0-1326 GCF_056402975.1 Mesorhizobium sp. P3_A9
TCGTTGATCGGCAGGATCGGGTTGACGCCGGCTTGGCGGAAGCGCGCCGTCAACCGCGCCGGGCCGACCGCGTCGAGCACGCGGATCGCCGGCACGTTGAGCGACAGTTGCAGCGCCTGGCGGATCGAGACATCGCCCTGATAGCCCATGTCGAAATTCTTTGGCCGGTAGCCGCCGAAATCGACTGGGCTGTCCTCGATCAGCGTTTCCTGCGCCACCAGTCCCTGTTCGAAGGCGAGGCCATAGATGAACGGTTTCAGCGTCGAGCCGGGCGAGCGCACGATCTTGGTCATGTCGATCCAGCCGGAGCGGCTGGCGTCGAAGAAATTGGCCGAGCCGACTTCGCCCAGAATGTCGCCGGTGCGGGAGTCGGCCAGCACCATGGCGACGGAGAGACGCGGTCCAAGTTTGATGGCGGCATCGCGCGCCACCTGTTCCAGCCCCTGCTGGACGCTTTTGCGGATCGTCAGCTTGAGCGGCTGACCGGGAACGGCCCTGGGCAGCATCGCATAGGCGGCGTGCGCGGCGAGCGCCGGCAAAGTGCGGCGCAGGCCCGACACGTCGTCGAGCGCGGCGCGGGCCGCCTCGCGTTCGCCGATCAGGCCTGATGAGACCATGCGGGTCAGCACGCGGTCGCGGGCGGCGTGGGCGATTCCGAGATTGCGGTCGGGCCGGCGCTTTTCCGGCAATTGGGGAAGGGCGACGAGCAGGGCGGCTTCCGAGACGGTAAGCCGCTTCGGCTCCTTGCCGAAATAGGCGAGCGAAGCGGCGCGCACGCCTTCGAGGTTGCCGCCATAGGGCGCCAGCGTCAGGTAGCGTTCGAGGATCTCGCGCTTGGACAGCCGCCGCTCGATCTGGATGGCGCGCAGCATCTGCTTGATCTTGGAGCCGAGGCTGCGGCTTTCGCGCGGCTCGATCAGGCGGGCAAGCTGCATTGACAGGGTCGAGCCGCCGGAGACGATGTGGCCGCTGGTGATGAGCTGCCCCGCGGCGCGGCCAAGCGCCAGCACGTCGACGCCCTGATGATCCCAGAARCGCTTGTCCTCATAGGTGACCAGCATGTCGACGAACTGCTTGTCGACCTGGTCGAGCCGGGTTTCMAGCCGCCAGTAGCCGTCCGGCGTGGCGAAGGCGCGCAGCAACTGGCCGTCGCGGTCCTGGACCTCGGTGGAGACCGTCAACGTCGCCGGGAGTGGCGGCGGGAAGGCGCGGTCGAGTTCCCACAAGGTAGCTGTGGCGACCGCCGCAAAACCCACCAGGGAGGCGGCGGCGATGCCTGTTCGACGGAGAAATTTTCTGGAGAGCATGGCGCTGCCCCTCATCCGC
>NZ_JBFUGJ010000680.1:0-1321 GCF_056402975.1 Mesorhizobium sp. P3_A9
GGCACGATTGGTCACGTTGACCATGGCAAGACGTCGCTGACGGCGGCGATCACGAAGTATTTTGGCGAGTACAAGCGCTACGACCAGATCGATGCGGCGCCGGAAGAGAAGGCACGCGGCATCACCATCTCGACGGCTCACGTCGAATACGAGACGGCTGCCCGCCACTACGCCCACGTCGACTGCCCCGGCCACGCCGACTATGTGAAGAACATGATCACCGGTGCCGCGCAGATGGACGGCGCGATCCTGGTCGTGTCGGCTGCCGACGGCCCGATGCCGCAGACCCGCGAGCACATCCTGCTCGCCCGTCAGGTCGGCGTGCCGTCGATCGTTGTGTTCCTCAACAAGGTCGACCAGGTCGACGACGCCGAGCTGCTCGAACTGGTCGAGCTCGAGGTTCGCGAACTGCTGTCGAAGAACGAATTCCCCGGCGACGACATTCCGATCGTCAAGGGTTCGGCGCTGGCTGCTCTTGAAGATTCGAACAAGACGATCGGCGAAGACGCGATCCGCGAGCTGATGGCTGCTGTCGACGCCTACATCCCGACSCCGGTTCGTCCGCTCGACAAGCCGTTCCTGATGCCGATCGAAGACGTGTTCTCGATCTCGGGCCGTGGCACGGTYGTCACCGGYCGCGTCGAGCGYGGCATYGTCAAGGTTGGCGAGGAACTCGAGATCATCGGCATCCGTCCGACGACCAAGACGACCTGCACGGGCGTKGAAATGTTCCGCAAGCTGCTCGATCAGGGCCAGGCCGGCGACAACATCGGCGCGCTGCTGCGYGGCGTTGATCGTGAAGGTGTCGAGCGCGGCCAGGTTCTGGCCAAGCCCGGTACGGTGAAGCCGCACAAGAAGTTCGTGGCCGAAGCCTACATCCTGACCAAGGACGAAGGTGGCCGTCACACGCCGTTCTTCACCAACTAYCGTCCGCAGTTCTACTTCCGCACGACKGAYGTGACCGGCATCGTGTCGCTGCCGGAAGGCACCGAGATGGTYATGCCYGGCGACAACATCACGGTCGATGTCGAGCTGATCGTGCCGATCGCCATGGAAGAGAAGCTGCGCTTCGCCATCCGTGAAGGCGGCCGCACCGTCGGTGCCGGCATCGTCGTCACCATCAAAGAGTAATTTGGACTTAAACCGATCTGTCGCGGGCGCGGAAGTTGCCCGCGCCGCGCCAGAACAAGGAAGTGACGCATGAACGGACAGAATATCCGCATCCGCCTGAAGGCGTTTGATCACCGCGTGCTCGACGCCTCGACGAAGGAAATCGTGTCGACGGCCAAGCGCACCGGTGCCAACGTCCGCGGCCCCATTC
>NZ_JBFUGJ010000681.1:0-1315 GCF_056402975.1 Mesorhizobium sp. P3_A9
CGATGTTCTCCACGCCGCCGACATAATAGAACGGTTTCTGCTTCGACGATGTCAGCCGCACCACTTCACGCGAAATGAAATCGGCAAGCCCGAACAGCGTGACGCCGCCATCCGAGGTTCTTGCCTTGCCGCGCAGGCCTTCGAGGATCGAATAGGTGAAGACGCCGTGGCCAAGTTCCGGCAGTTCGGCGGCGGTGTTGTTGGCAGCGGTGGCGGAGAACACGACGATGCGCGCGTCCTGCGCGTCCTTTTCCAGGCGCGGGTTGAAGGCGTTGGCGGCATGGCAGGTGTCGAGCAGCATGAAGCGCATGCCCTTGGCCCGCTCGACCGATTTCTGGATATCACCCCAGTCGACAAGCGACGAACGCTTCCAGCGGTCGGCATCCTGTTTGCGGCCATCGGTCGGGATGAAATAGTAGTCTTCGTCGATGTTGATGCCGTGACCGGCGACGAAGATGATGGTGGTGTCGTGCTCGCCGGGTTTGTCGAGGAAATCGGCGAGTTGGTCGTCGATCGTGTGCGAGTCCGGCTCCATGATGTTGTCGGCGCTGGCGACCGTGTAGGTCTGCTGCGCTTTGTCGGGGCTCTCGTCGAGCGCTTCGCGGTTGACCAGAACCAGCGTCTCCATCGACGAGAACAAAGGCGCCGATTTCTGTGCAACCACTTTGAGGAATTCGGTGGCGTCATCGACAGGGTAGCGCAAATCGCAGGCATGACCTGAACAGGCGTCGGTCAGGAACGGATATTTGTCGACGCCGATGACCGCGACATAGAGCTTGCCCTTGGCCTCGGCCTTCTCGACCTTCCTCGCCAGCGCCGTCACGCTGCGCTCCGTCAGATAGCCATATTCATTGGTGCCGGTGATGCGGATGGTGTTTTCGCCATTCTCGACCGGTACTTCGACAGTTGTCTTGTTGCCGTCCACGGAGCGCGTGGCAATATCGCCGACATTGCGGCTGTTCGACAGGATCGAGAAGCCGGCGACATCGGTGCCGGCTTCCTTGGCGCCTGTGATCTCGACGGCGACATAACCATCTCGGACCTTGCTCTGGTCGTCGGCAAGGCGGRTGCCGAATTCCGGCGGCTTGCGCTGCAACAGTTTCTGCAACTCGTCGTCGACGCCCGGCCGCATCTCCTTGACCGCCTGTTTCGCGCTGCGCAGGATGATCGCCCTGCGCACCATTTCTGGACTCCAGAGGTATTTCTTCAACTGCCCGGCGCGGATGAAGCGKCCYTCRTGGTCGCGGCCCTGGTTGACCTGCCAKCCSAYCAGCTTGTCGCCCTCRTCSGASGAATAATARTAGCCCTGCGGCAT
>NZ_JBFUGJ010000682.1:0-1314 GCF_056402975.1 Mesorhizobium sp. P3_A9
ATCGACGAGGGCGACGACAGCTCTCGCCGCTTCTGACTTGCAGGAATAGTAGCGGCGCGCACCATCCGCGCGTGATTCCACAATCCGCTCCCCAGTCAGAAGCCCCAGGTGCTGTGAGGAGGCCGTACGGGAGAGCCCGATTAGCTTGGCCAACTCCCCAACCGTTTTTTCACCGTCTATCAAGTGAACGAGAATCAAAAAACGCTTGCCGTTGCCCACAATGCCAAGCCATCGCGCAACATACTTCGTGTTGCTGCGCAAGCCTAGGCGCGTCGCTGGCCGGCGCTGCAACGCAGGATTTGCCTCAATCTCGACGAGCCGCTGTCTGACATAAGATCCCATCATCGACCTTCGGGATTGCGTCGTTGGAAAAAGCCCGCCACTACAGAGGCAGTGACGGGCTCTTGTTTGTTCGCCCGGCCGAGGGACAACCGGGCAGACGATGAACTTCACTGACCGCGATCGGTTCCAACAAAAAACCGCGACCTCCGGCAAGCGGCCTTGTTGCTAGGGCAGGCATTTTCGGGGAAGGGTTGCGCTAGCCCAACAGGCAGTTTTTTCGGTGGCCGCGCGCGGCATGTGCAGCGGCATGTGCAAAAGTCGGCGGGCAAGCGTTAGCGCCGCACGCTGTAAGCAAACACTCGCTTCTGGCGAGAAATCTCTGACACCTGATCCACTCCTCTTCCTTGTAACGAAGCGTTACGGGCTTCCCGCAAGTGCTGGGATCAACCAGCCTCGGTCACGCGCAAGGAGTTGGTTGCTTATCCAGGAAGCCCGCCACCGACAGGGCGGTGACGGGCTCTTTGCGGTTCGGTCGGCGACCAGGTCGGTCGCATGCCTGAAGGAGGGCTGAACGTCAGTCGTAGATTTTGACGATTTTTCGGGTGCTCGGATCCACGAGCACGGTCCGGTTGTCGACCACGACATAACGGTATTTGACATCGGGAACTTCATGGAGTTCGACCGTGTCGGGAAGAGCAGTACCGATATTGAGTTCGACGCCGGGGATCTTCACCGAAGCGAGCGGCTGCTTCTTCACATACGTGCGCACAACGGTGTCCTGTTCCGGCGTGATGACAACATCCTGGGCCGCGACGGCGCCAACGCCAGCCATCAACAACAACGCGGCGGCAGCTCCTGTGAGGTGAAATTTCATGATGATCTCCTTTGTAAACGGGCCTCCGACAGGATTTCGAAGGCGGGTCCGAAAAACTTCAGCAGGTTGAAAACGTTCCGCAGGCCGGACTTCGGTCGCATTGCGTGTGGGACCTTGGTCCGAGCACCCGCTGCAATGGTCTTGGGTGAGGCGTCGAC
>NZ_JBFUGJ010000683.1:0-1307 GCF_056402975.1 Mesorhizobium sp. P3_A9
GCGCTTAGGCTCTCGCTATGAAGTGATGTCAATTTGGCATAATCTTGATCATGGATATTAAGAATAACATGATCATGAGTCCGATTTTACCGCGAAAGCATGACCGATTGACTGCATTTCTGCAGGCGTTTGGGCTGCGTGCGGTTGTGACCAATGAGGCGGATGCGAATCTTTTCCTGGTCACGGGAGATGATGGCGACGGCGCCTCGCACATCGTTGTCAGGGTCTTGGGAGGCGTTCCCAGCAACCGGGCATTTTCCGTCCTCGTCGCGGCCCGGATCGATTTTGGCGGCGTTGCCAACCCGCTTGTTGGCGCCTTGCCCGAGGAATTGGTGTTTGCATTGGCGGAGCAGCCGCAGATGCGAGGGCTGGCGGACGCGCTGGCGATGGAGGTCGAAAACAGCCGTTGCGGCGGGCGGACCGTCCAGGAACGCCTCTGCGAAATCATCGTCGTTCTCGCCGTCCGGCGTGCGATAGACATGGGCCGGGTCAGCGCGGGGCTTCTGGCGGGCCTCGCTCACCCGACCCTGCACCCCTGCCTGGTGGCCATCCATGACAGACCGGCTCTCGGCTGGCGCACGGAGATGCTGGCTCAACTGGCCGGCCTGTCTCGAAGCCACTTCATAGAGCAATTCACCAGGACCGTCGGCACGACGCCCGCCGCCTATGTCACGTCATGGCGCCTCACGCTGGGCCGCGCCGAGATTGCCGCTGGGCACAGCGTCAAAGCCACCGCGCGACGTGTCGGCTTTGGTAGCGCTGCTGCCTTCTCGCGCGCCTTTTCACGCACCTACGGCTATCCGCCTGCCGAGATGGTCACAGCGGGTTCGCAGCGATGGCCCTGAGGCGATCCGTAGCTGTGGCTACAGCCCCACAATTTGGAGGCTTACTCCTCGTCCTTCTTGCCTTTGCTCAGGCCCATCAGCCGGTCGATATAGGCCAGCATCAGCGCCGAGACGACGAAGGCGAGGTGGATGATGGTCAGCCACATCAGCTGTTCGGTGGTGTAGGAGGACGAGTTCAAAAACACCTGCAAGAGGTGGATGGACGAGATGGCGACGATGGTCGAGGCGACCTTGACCTTCAGCGAACCGACATCGATCGTGCCTAGCCAATGGACGCCGCCATCCTGGTCGTCGAAGCGGCTGACGAAGTTCTCGTAGCCTGAGATGATGACCATCACGACCAGCGAAGCAACCAGGGCCGCATCGATCAGGCCGAGCATCTTCAGGATGGTGTCGGTGTCGCCGAGCGTGAAGGCCACGGTGACGAACTCGTAGAGCTTATTGCCAAAGGACAGCGCATAG
>NZ_JBFUGJ010000684.1:0-1281 GCF_056402975.1 Mesorhizobium sp. P3_A9
GCTCGACATCGACGGCGTCGGCGAACTGGTGCGCATGGCGGCGCAAAAGGGCAGGGCGACGCGACCCGACATCAAGCTCGGCATCTGCGGCGAACATGGCGGCGACCCTGCATCGATCCGTTTCTGCGAGGAGGTCGGTCTCGACTATGTGTCGTGCTCGCCCTATCGCGTGCCGATCGCCAGGCTGGCGGCCGCGCAGGCCGCGGTGCTGGTCGCGAAGGCAGGCAAAGGTTAGGAACTTAGGCCTCACTAAAATTTACCGTTTTGTATGAAAACTCACGCGAACGTGCTGAAGGCATTGCGTAATCTCGACATTGTTCCTGCCCAATTTGCGGATGGCCCGCCAATTGCACCCGGAATCACATGTTGCAGATCTCACCCGCGCCATTTCGCTCGATCCTGATCATTCAAACGAAGTTCATCGGCGATATTGTTCTCGCCTCGACGCTCGCCAGGAACCTGCAACTCGAATTCCCCGGCGCCAGGATCGTGTTCCTTTGCGAGGCTCATTTCGAAAGCTTCGTGGTGACGCATGGCATTGCTTCCGAGGTGGTTCCGTTCAGGCGGTCCCGCATGCGGGGCACCCCGCTGGAGCGTGGGAAAGAGCTCTATGCCATGGTGCGGGCTCTGCGCCGCTTTCGATTCGACCTGACGATCGACCTGACTGATTCCAAGACCTCGCGCCTCGTTAGCGGGCTCGTCAACGCCAAGACACGCATCGGCTACAATCCGCCCGAGAGGCCCCTGAAACTGCTGGAGCGGCAGCCCGCCAATCTGTTTGCAAAACCACAGGGGTTTGGCGGCCAGCATTTTGTCTATCGCTATCTGTCGCCCCTTGAAGCGCTTGGCATCGATCTGCGCGTGACGGTGCCCACCATTCAGCCGCTGCCGTCAGAGACCATGAAAGCCCTGGCGCTTCTGAGCAAGCACCGTCTCCACCCAAACGGCTTCGTCGCCGTGCATGCGGGTGCGAGCTTCAAGGGCCGGCAATGGCAGCCGGAACGATTTGCCGAGGCGATCGACGAGATTGCCACCGACAGCGGATTGGCCGTTGCCCTGGTGGGAGGTCCGGACGAACGCGAGATCGCCGGGCGGATCATCGCCAGGACGGCGACGCCGGTCGTCGACCTTGTCGGGACGCTGTCGCTCGAGACCTTGCTGGCTGTCCTCAAACAGGCGCGGCTGTTTGTTGGCAATGAGAGCGGCCCGATGCATATGGCCGCTGCCGTGGGCACGCCGGTTGTCGGGCTTTTCGGCCTGACGCATCCGTCGCGATGGGGG
>NZ_JBFUGJ010000685.1:0-1281 GCF_056402975.1 Mesorhizobium sp. P3_A9
GGCTCAACCCATGCCCGGTCATGCGGCCCTCCTCGACCAGCCGCGCGACATTGTCGATGTTGATCTTGCTCCAGATGCTCTTCTTGCCGCGCGGCGTGTAGCGCTGCAGGAAACTCTTGTCGTCCAGCCCCTTGCGCACCGCGTCGATCCAGCCGAAGCACAGCACGACGTCGATGGCTTCTTTCGGCGTGATCGACTTCAGCCCCGACCCAACCTTGTGTACCTTGATCCACACTTCGGTTTCCGTGGCGTGGTGTTTGCCGAGCCAGGCGTAAAAGCTGGCCGGATCGGGGAATTCCCTGACCTTGTCCGGATCGACCTTGACCGGCGCCATCAGCGGGCCTGCCGGTTCAGAATTGTTGTCGCTGGCGTCGCGGTCATCTTGCCTCCGTCATCTTGCGATTCCCCGCATCATGGCATGGTTCACTGTCGGCTTTCGTCAGCAGCGGGACACGCTGCCACGAAGCAACGGAACGCACGATCCATCGCCGCGTTGCGGCAAGAGTGCAACCAGATGGACGAGCGCGACACTTCCCCCACCGTGCTATAGGACCACAAATGCCACGTTGGGGGATGTGCCACGATGAAATCTCTGCTCTTCGCCCTTGCCTTGATGCTACCCACAGCAGCCCTCGCCGAACCGATCGAAACCCAGAAGATCATCACCGCGCTGACCGGTGACTTCAACGGCGACGGTGCGCCGGACCTCGTCATGGTGGTCGAGACCAAGCCCACCGATCCGATGGACATCCATTTCTTTCTCAGGGACAAGGAACACAATTAGCTCAAGCCCGTCGAAATCGTGCGCGAACAGATCGGTGGCGCGTGGAACGGTTACGACCGGCCGGGCTATGAGAACTCCGACACCGAGCCGGAGCTGACGATGCTGCCCAACGGCTCGATCAAATTCTATCTGCCGGCGCCGGAGATCGGCAGCGAGCGCACCAACCAGACGCTGACCATCGCCTACCGCAACGGCGCCTTCATCGTTGCCGGCTTCGCCTACGATTCCGATGATTATCTGCAGGAGAATGCAGCCAGCGCCTGTGACTACAATGTGCTGACCGGCAAGGGCACCAGCTCGAAGCAGCAGCCGGACGGCAGCACCAAGCACAAGACCGTGTCGGGCGAAGGCCAGATCGTTGCCTTCAAGGACTGGAACTCGGGCGACGCCTTCTCCGCTTGCCAGGAATAAGCGGCGCGCCCTACCCCTCCGGCCGGCGTCAGACCGGCGGCGGTGCTGCCGGTGTCAGCCCGTGGCGGCGCATGATCTCCATCATC
>NZ_JBFUGJ010000686.1:0-1279 GCF_056402975.1 Mesorhizobium sp. P3_A9
CGGTAGCCGAACGGCGTCACCAGCGCATCGCGCCATTGACGCATGATGCGCACATCCTCGTCCGTCGCGCCGGCCACGGTGAGCCCGGTCGGCACGATTTCGACCACCTTGACGTTGAACGGACCGAAGCCCTCGAAACCCTTCAGCCGTTCCAGATAGACGCGGGTCATGGCGTCGATGCTGGTGTCGAGCGGCACGTCCTGCGGCCAGTAGGGCAGGCGGCGGCGATATTCGATGATGCCCTGGAACAGCGTCATATGCAGGCTGGAAACGGGCGTGAAGGCGAGCCGGTCGGCGTCAGGCATCGCCAGCATCTTCTCGCGCACCGCAAGCACCACGGCCTCGGACGGGGAACCGCTGACGAGATGGCTGACAACGGTGTTGCCGGGCTCAGTCAGGAAATTGCCTGACCTGTCGTAGCGCGTGCCGAGGTGCGCCGGCGGGGTCGGGTTGGAGCCGGCAAAGAATCCGGCAAGCGAGGGTCTGACGGTGTCGAGCATGGCGATCTCCAGGGAAAGACCGGGTCCTGCCTCGCTGATGTGTCAGGGATATGAAACAGGTTTCCCCATGACGATGATGTGAGGGACTAAGCTTCGTATTTTTCCAAGAAGGCTTCGGCAGACAGTTCTCTGAAATCGTCGAGTGAGGCGCGCAGCCTGGCATGGTCCCAATCCCACCAGGCGAGCGCCTGGAAGCGTTCGGCGGTGCGGCGGTCGAAGCGCTCGCGGATCGGCTTGGCCGGCACGCCGGCGACGATGGTGTAGGGCGCAACATCCTTTGAGACGACGGCTCCGGCGCCAACCGCTGCGCCGTCGCCGACGGTGACACCGGGTAGGACGGTCGAGCCGTGGCCGAGCCAGGTGTCGTGGCCGATGGTGACGCGCTTGGCGCGGCGCTGGGCGAAGAATTCGCTTTCGTGCTCGGCGTCGTCCCAGTAGTCCGAGGCGCGGTAGGTGAAGTGGTGCAGTGTCGGCCGCCAGGTCGGGTGGTTAGTAGCATTGAGGCGCACGCTTGCGGCGATGTTGGCAAACTTGCCGATCGTCGCGCACCAGACGGCGCAATCCTGCATCATGTAGGAATAGTCGCCGAGTTCGCTTTCCGAAACCCGGCTGCGGTCGGCGATCTCGGTCCAGCGGCCAAGTGTAGAATTGTGCACTTCCGCCGTCGGGTGGACCAACGGTGTCTCCGACAGCTTCCTGGTCATGCGGCGAGTTTTCCCGGAGCAAAGGCGGTGACGTCGATGACGCGATCGGACACCGCCTCGCGCACATCGTGGTCG
>NZ_JBFUGJ010000687.1:0-1273 GCF_056402975.1 Mesorhizobium sp. P3_A9
CCCCTATGCGGAAATACTGCGGCAATGGTCTTCGGTGCATCYGGAATTCTCGTTCCTGCCCAGAAAATTCAAGATCGCGGTGACGGGTGCCGAGCGCGACCGCGCCGCCATCCAGACGCATGACATCGGCCTTCATGTGAAGAGGAACGCCGCCGGCGAGCTTGGTTTCGCCGTCTATGTCGGCGGCGGCCAGGGCCGCACGCCGATGGTGGCGAGGAAGATCCGCGATTTCCTGCCGGAAGCCGACCTCCTGTCCTACTGCACGGCGATCCTGCGCGTTTACAACCTCTATGGCCGCCGCGATAACAAGTACAAGGCGCGTATCAAGATTCTGGTGCACGAGACCGGCGTGGAGGAAATCACCCGCCAGGTCGAGGCCGAATGGCAGGAATTGAAGGACGCCGAGCTGAAGCTGCCGGACGCCGACATCCGCGCCATCGAGGCCTATTTCGCGCCGCCGGCGTTGGCTGATCGGCCGGAAGGCGACCAGGCGGTCAAGCTGGCGCGCCTCGATTCCAAGGGTTTCTCGGAGTGGCTCGACCAGAACGTGGTGACGCATCGCCATCCCGACTACGCGGCGGTAACGATCTCGCTCAAGGGCATCGGCGAGGTGCCGGGCGACGCTTCCGACAGCCAGATGGAAGCGGTCGCCGACATCGCCGAACAATACGCCTTCGACGAGCTGCGCGTCAGCCATGAGCAGAACCTGATCCTGCCGCATGTGGCGCGGAGCGATCTCAAGGCGGTCTATGACGCGCTGGTCGACATCGGGCTGGCGACGGCCAATTCCAATTTGATATCGGACATCATCGCGTGCCCGGGCCTCGACTATTGCGCGCTGGCCACCGCGCGCTCGATCCCGATCGCGCAGGAAATCTCGCAACGCTTTGCTTCGCTGGAACGTCAGCGCGAAATCGGCGAACTGAAGCTGAAGATCTCCGGTTGCATCAACGCCTGCGGTCATCACCATGTCGGCCATATCGGCATCCTCGGMGTCGAGAAGAAGGGCTCCGAGCTCTATCAGGTGACGCTGGGCGGCTCGGCCGACGAGAACACGTCGGTAGGCGAGATCATCGGTCGCGGCTTCTCGTCGGAAGAGATCACCGATGCCATCGAGCAGATCGTCGAGACCTATCTCGGCCTTCGGCTCAACCCACAGGAAAAATTCATCGACGCCTACCGCCGTGTCGGTCCCGCGCCGTTCAAGGAGGCGCTCTATGCTGGCGAAGCCAAGGCCGCTTGACCGCATCGTCGATGTCGATGACGGCGCCGC
>NZ_JBFUGJ010000688.1:0-1259 GCF_056402975.1 Mesorhizobium sp. P3_A9
CTCGGCCACCTCTCCGTTGCGCCGCTGGATAAAGAAAAGCGCCGGCACAATCAACAAGCCCCGGCCATTATCTCGGAAAAAGAAGTCATATATCGAAAAATAACGACGCGCCGTGCCGTGGCTTTCCCAGCTGCGGCGGTTCTGCGGCAAATCCCTGACCTGTGACTCGCGGCTTTGCCTTGATTCCGTCAGCCGGTTGCCGGATTCGGCTGGAAATAGGCGGTTGCGGCGGGGCTGATGGTTAACGAGAGCTTTCTGAGTGAGGCCAAATCGTGTCATTTGTGCAACAACGCAGGGGGATAGCAGCCGAACAGCCCTTTCGCCGGTACGATCGTTGTTGAACGGCGCCGCCTCATGGGTAATGTCGGTTTCGAGGAAGCGGCGCGGTGCGCATCTTTTTCGGTAGTGGGGATGGGGCAGGGAACGCTGTCCTTCAGCAAAGAATACCCAGACCCGTTTTTTAACTTTTGACTGGAGGTCAGAAAATGAACATTAAGAGCCTTCTCCTCGGCTCCGCTGCGGCCCTGATCGCAGTTTCCGGTGCGCGCGCCGCCGACGCCGTCGTCGTCGCCGAGCCGGAACCCGCTGAATACGTCAAGATCTGCGACGTCTACGGCGCTGGCTACTTCTACATCCCCGGCACCGAAACCTGCCTGCGCATCGGCGGCTATGTCCGTTATGATATCGGCGCTGGCGATRTCGGCWCGTTCACCGGCGCACGCGCCGACGACGTCGTCGACGGCAAGAACCAGGGCACTTACTACAARGACGCWCGCTTCACGCTGAAGACCTGGACCGGCCAGGAAACCGAGCTCGGTACCTTGAAGACCTATACCGAGACGCGCCTGAACTTCCAGAACTCACCCCTCGACAACGGCGACGGAAATAGCGCTGGAAACAACATCGACCAGCACTTCGCCTGGATTCAGCTTGGCGGCCTGCGTGTAGGCGA
The DNA here is from genome assembly GCF_056402975.1 of Mesorhizobium sp. P3_A9. NCBI lineage: Bacteria > Pseudomonadati > Pseudomonadota > Alphaproteobacteria > Hyphomicrobiales > Phyllobacteriaceae > Mesorhizobium > Mesorhizobium sp. P3_A9. Next base: position 953 of record NZ_JBFUGJ010000688.1, read on the forward strand.
GGACGAGTCGGCATTCGACACGTTCGTCGGCTACGCCGGCAATGTCATCAACGACACCATCGTTCCCTACGGCGGGTTCAAGACCGGTGTCGTTCAGTACTACTTCGACGCCGGCAACGGCTTCTCGGCTGTGGCCTCTCTCGAAGAGGGTTCGGGCGGCGGCGGCCTGGCAAGGGGTACTTCTACTTACAGCTATGGTCGCGCCACGGTCGACAGCTAYGTTCCGCATGTCGTCGGCGGCGTGAAGTACACGCAGGGCTGGGGTGATGTGGTTGGCGTCGTCGCCTATGACAGCAACTACGAATAC
>NZ_JBFUGJ010000689.1:0-1259 GCF_056402975.1 Mesorhizobium sp. P3_A9
GAAAAAAGCCAATGGTGGCAATCGCTGCCGTCATGCGAAAGATCATCGTTACCCTAAATGCAAGACTAAGGGACGCCGCCATTTCTCAGAGTTGATGACGAAGTCGCCCAGGTCTGCGGCAAATTGTCGAGGCCTAGCAAGAATGACGGTGCGCTCACGCCACCTTGGCCATTTCCCGCAGCCGGAATTTCTGGATCTTACCGGTCGAGGTCTTTGGTATCTCCGCGAAAATCACCGCTTTCGGCACTTTGAAGCGGGCAAGCAGCGCGCGGCAGTGCTCGATGATCTCGGCCTCGCTCGCCGCCTTGCCGGGCTTCAGCTCGACATAGGCAACCGGCACCTCGCCCCATTTGTCGTCCGCGCGGGCAACCACACCGCATGACGCCACCGCCGGGTGTTTGTAGAGCGCATCCTCGACCTCGATCGACGAAATGTTCTCGCCACCGGAGATGATGATGTCCTTGGAGCGGTCCTTGAGCTGGATGTAGCCGTCGGGATGCATGACGCCGAGATCGCCGGAATGGAACCAGCCGCCGGCGAAGGCTTCGTCGCTTGCCTTGCGATTCCTGAGATAGCCCTTCATGACGATGTTGCCGCGGAACATGACCTCGCCGATCGTCTCGCCGTCGGCCGGCGTCGCCTGCATCGTCTCGGGGTCCATGATGGTAAGCCCTTCAAGCGCGGCGTAGCGCACGCCCTGCCGCGCCTTCTTGGCGCTGCGCTCGCCCTTTGCGAGACTGTCCCATTCGCTGTGCCATTCGTTGACCACGGCCGGGCCATAGGTCTCGGTCAGGCCATAGAGATGGGTGACGGCAAAGCCGGCATCGGCCATGCCCGACAGCACGGCTTCGGGCGGCGGCGCGGCCGCGGTGTTGAAGGTCACAGTCTGCGCGAACGTTCGCTTGTCCTCGTCCTTCGCGTTGATCAGCACCGACATCACGACCGGTGCTCCGCACAGATGGGTGACGCCTTGATCGGCGATGGCATCGTAGATCGGCTTCGGCCGCACCCAGCGCAGGCAGACATGGGTGCCGGCCTGGACGGCGAGCGTCCAGGGRAAGCACCATCCGTTGCAGTGGAACATCGGCAGCGTCCASAGATAGACSGCGTGCTTGGCCATGCCGGCATGGATGGTGTTGGTGTAGGCCATCAGGGCSGCACCGCGATGRTGRTAGACGACRCCCTTSGGATTGCCYGTCGTGCCYGAGGTGTAGTTGAGCGAGATGGCGTCCCATTCGTCGTCSGGCATCGACCAGGCG
>NZ_JBFUGJ010000690.1:0-1250 GCF_056402975.1 Mesorhizobium sp. P3_A9
TTCAGCCTTGGAGAAGGAGCGGCCGTCGCTGAAGGCCGGGAAAACCAGCGCCACCAGCGACAGCTGGTCGAGCAGGTCGGCTATCTTCTCGAGCTGGTCGCCGGGCTGCAGCACCACGCCGAGCCGCTCTTTGGCGGACCGGCGCACCTCCGGATCAAGGTCGAGGAACGCCTGCAGCGGCAGGATGAAGCGGCCATTGCCGGAAAGCGCATCCGCACTTTCGGCATGAGCCCACTCATCCTCGCGAAAACCCTCAGGGGTCCAGAGCCGGGTCTCCGGTGTCGTCGTTTCGGTCATCAAAAATTCCCAAAAATTCAAAGAAGCTCAGGGTACGTTGAGATTCAGGTCAGGCCGCGCCGAAAATGGTGGCTTCCGAGAACCGGAGCGGAGCGTACTTGAAGTACGTGAGCACCGGAAGCGCAGGAAACCGCCATTTGCAGGCCGGCCTCACCTGAATATCAACCCGCCCTACAGTGATGCGTCGGTCAGCGACACTTCCAGCCCCGACAGGTGAATGCCGCACTCGGTCTTGGCATGACCGGCCCAGCGGCCGCTGCGCGCRTCKTCGCCCGGCTGCACCGGCTGSGTGCACGGGAAGCAGCCGATCGACAGATAGCCATAGGCGACMAGCGGATTTTCRCGCAGCGCATGCGCGCGCATGTAATCGGCCTGGTCCGATGTCGTCCAATGCGCCAGCGGATTGATGCGGATGCGCGCGCCGACCGCCTCGAACACCGGCAGTGCTGCCCGCGTCGAGGCCTGGAAGCGCTTACGGCCAGTCAGCCAGGCGCGGAAGGGTGCAACCCCACGCGCCAGCGGCTCGACCTTGCGCACGTCGCAGCAGGCATCGGTGCTGGTTTGGTGCAGATTGCCCGTCGGGTCGATCCGCTCGAGCGCGGCCTCCTCGGGCTTGATCACCCTGATATTGGTCAGCCCGAAATCGGCGACGAGCGCGTCACGGTAGCCGAGCGTCTCCTCGAAATGCTTGCCGGTGTCGAGGAAGATCACCGGCAGCGTGCGGTCGATCTCGGCGATCATGTGCARCAGCACSGCCGAATCSGCKCCGAASGAYGACACSGCGGCGATCTCGTCRTGAAAMARYTCKCKGGCCGAGCGYTCGATGATCTCGAGCGGSKTCAGATGGCCRTASAGCGCRTCMAGCCCCGCTGCTTGCGCAGCGATGCCGGCCTCGACGTCGACGATACGGTCAAGCGGCCTTGGTTTCGCCAGCATAGAGCGCCTCCTTGAAC
>NZ_JBFUGJ010000691.1:0-1250 GCF_056402975.1 Mesorhizobium sp. P3_A9
CTCCAGAATGGCTCTGCAGCTTGTGTGGTTCCGTCTTGTATCTCTCGCTGAAGCATCTCCAACTCATCCATAATGAACGCTTGTAGGTCGTCGATTGTACCAGGCGGACCACTCTGCAAAACGCTCCGTACGTCCTCCAGCGTTCGCGCCCCCCAAGATAACTCAGCAAGTATACGATCTTGAATTGCGGCGACATGCAGTGCCTCGTCCTTGTGATTACCTAGCCTCCCTTCAGAAATCATGTTTAGCAAAGTAGTATTCGCCTCGTTGGTAGGTATAGATCCCAGCCTCTTGATGAGAGATGCGATGTACTGGCCGCCATCATAGTCTGATTGGCTGCCCCACCTAGCACTTGGCATTTCTGCAAGAGGAAATAATAGCCCAAAGCGATCGATTAGGAACGTCAGCCGGGCCATGTCACCGATCGGTTGGACCTCAACCTCATATCGTTCCCGCCGATCAACATGCTGAAATGGCCAGAGGTGCTCCCTTTTCTCTATTGCAAATCGCTCAAGCTCTGAGCGARAGCGCTCAAAATCGAGAGCAAACGCTGCCCCGTACCACAGTGCACGGTGTTCCTCAGTCGGCCACACTCCGGCCTTCAAGCGTTCGGCAATCAATTCCGTCAAAATGGYCTTGTCACCTCGCCCAATGGCGGCGTCTAAAATGTATCCGAGAATTTCGGCGGAGACCTCGGGAAAGCGCCCAAGCCAATCTACACTGAGGCGCCCGGCAAGCTCGGCATAATCGTTCTCGTGCATGACACGGTAGATGCCTGAGATCACATCCTTTTTTGCTTCCAGTAACGGCTCTAGGTCATCCCGGACGAAGCCTTCGAGATTCTGCGGCGTATCAAAGACTAAGGCTCGCAGCTTCGCTTCAAGGTCGGGAATGTGTTCCGATTCACTTGAAAATAGTCCCCAATCCAGGCCAGCAAGAGCACATTCAAGAAACGGGCGTGGAAGTGTCGCCAAGTCTCCACCCTCCGCCAGATGCAGGGCGCAGCTAGCAACAGATATTAGTTCGAGAAAATATGTCTTGCCTTCTTGCGCATTGAGTTCGGCACCAGCGCGCACGGTGGGAATATCACTACGGCTCCGCACGACCCGAAGTCCCGCCAGCGCAACGTCAACATTGGATTGGCCGACCATTTGGGCCAATCGAGTCAGAGGGGTTGCGGCTTTGTCGAGCTCTGGAAACCAGCCAAAGTAGGCGTTAGCGATAGCGTCTAGGCTGTAGAGATCTTGGCC
>NZ_JBFUGJ010000692.1:0-1249 GCF_056402975.1 Mesorhizobium sp. P3_A9
CTTCCGCAGTGGCAGGAAGCCAACCTTGCGGTAGTCAGCCGTGATCAAGGCGCTGAAACGTGTGACGTCCGACGGGGATCTATGTGGCGCGGATATGTGGATATTCGATATCTGAAGGGCCGAGCTAGCAGGCGTTATCTTTTCTATATTGCCGAGCAGCGTCGCCAAGCCCGTAGAGAACGCCACGATTCCGGTACCAACGACAGCAATTGTTCGGAAGGAAAACCTATTGCTGTTCTCGCCCAACGGATTCCCCTCCCGTACCCTTAGGGCAGCATGGCCCCGGTTGAGGGCGAACGCAAGCCGGCTCCCAGAGCTGTCAAGTAAGGCGCATCTGCCTCGCGCCGGTTGTTAGGTCCACAAGCGCATCCCTGAGCTCCGTAGAGGGGGAGCGGTCGCTCAAGGATTGGGACGCGGTATGTCTCCACCTCTTCGTAAAAGATGTCAGGCGCTTAGCCGCCGCGATTGGATGAGGTTCCCCGCAAAGGCCCGCTGCCTCACGGTGGCGGGCTTTTCCACTTTAGCTCCGCCAGCTTACAGCGGGTGTTTTGGCTGCTCCCCACATTCCGCCCGTGAAACTGTCAGAATCAGCGATCTGCAAGATGTTTGGCCGATCCCCTTGATATTTTTCTCCGAACCAACCTTCATATTCAATCTGGATCGGGAACTCGGCCTGCGCGATCCAAAAGCTCTGATGCGGATCTCTGTGGGTCAGGCCAAAAGAACATGACGTCCGAGCACCGTTTTGGAGGAGACGGATTACGCTGGAAGGCTCGAAACAAGCCAACCACCGGCCCCTGTTCTCTTCATTGGCCCCGCGGCCGAGCGCCTCCTCTAACGCTATCTGATCGCTAATGAGCAGCTTGATATTCTTTGCCGGAATCGATCCGGAGTTGAGGACAACCAGGTCGTACGCGATCCCCTCGCTGCCGCCGTGGTGCGTCTCAACCATTGCTGTCACGATCGGCCGAAACTGACGGTACCAAAAGAAGATGGAAAAACCCAAGGCCACCATTGAGACGATCAGTGCGACAGTTGCCACTGCAAGGTTAAGCAAGTCTGGGTTCACGCCCATGGTTTTCGCCCCCTAATTCCAGGATTTTGAACAATCGCAGGAAAGTATTGGAACGACAATTGGCGCCGTGAAGGGGGCGACTCCCTTGCGGCAGCCAGCCGAACATCCAGAGAACAGACCATCCTTTTCGTGTTGCAGTCATGTTGCAATGACAGCAAGGGATTGAGCGTGACG
>NZ_JBFUGJ010000693.1:0-1249 GCF_056402975.1 Mesorhizobium sp. P3_A9
GTCGAAGAGTCGCTAGTGAATTATGCCAGCAATGCGAACGGCAAGTGCATCTAGGCCGCTGGTGTAGATTCTTGCCAGTACAATCTCCGCAACTTCGGCTCTTTGTAGTGTGCATCCCAGAAGGTCGCCGCCGCCCAACCTGGCCGGCCTGTTGGCGACGCAATCCCAAACGCCCTATGATCCGTCGGCTTCGATATGGCAGTAGAATCTGTGCTGGTGACTTTTCATACAACCCAACGGCCATGCCGAGCTTTGGGTCCACCTCATTCACTAAGGTAGTTAATGGGATCGCGCGCCAGCACAGACRGGCAGTCGATCGAATTGAAGATGGCCGGCGCCAGTTTGGGAGCTGTGGGATGTGTGGCGCCGGCCAAGCGGACGTCAGATCCGCCGCCAGTCTTAAATGACCGATTCGGCGAGGCGCCGGCATGGTGTGATCGCGGAAGAGCTACGCGGGCCTTTCGCACCAAGCACGGTACTATTTGGCCTTTCGCTTAGCCGGAGCCTTTTTCGGCGGCGCTGCTCTCTGCCCAAGGCCAATCGATTTCGCGAGCGCCGAACGCTGTGCGGCATAGCTCGGCGCCACCATTGGATAGTCGCCAGGCAGGTTCCACTTTGCGCGATATTCGTCAGGCGTCATGCCGAGCTGGGCCAGGTGACGCTTCAGCGATTTGAACTTCTTGCCGTCGTCCAGGCAGATGATGAAATCAGGTGTCACCGACCGCTTCGGATTGACCGCTGGCGTAAGGGGCTCGGCTGGCCGTGGCATGTCTTTGCCGACTAAAGAGAGGGACGCGTGAACCGAGGAGATCAGATCAGCCAAGTTTGAGACAGGCACCGAATTGTTGCTCACGAAGGCCGAAACAATATCGGTGGTGAATTCGATAAGATCGACGGCGTTCTGGTCTGTCGTGTCCGGCATTTATTGTGCGTCCTGATTGCTTTGGCGTTTATGTATTGTGTTCGAATTGGCGATGCAAGCCAACCGGCGGCGCGCCACTCGCCACGCGGGAGCGCGCTAGCTCCAGTTATGGGGCTTGGTCATCGTGCTCGCGCAGGAGCGCTCGTTGTGGGAGACGTGGTGCGGGCGGATCGCTGGAACAGGTCGGCGACGTCACGCGCGTCCCCCCGTCGAAAGCCAATTTAATGCCCGCTGCCGAAGCCCTACGCTACCCGCCAGGCAGCGGGCTTACCTTTTCTCCAACTCCGTGGCGATTGCTTCCAACGCCTGAATGTCACTGTCATAGGA
>NZ_JBFUGJ010000694.1:0-1231 GCF_056402975.1 Mesorhizobium sp. P3_A9
CCGATGATGAGGTAGCTGACCGTCAGCGGCAGCGTGATCAAGCCGCGCAGCAGGCCCGAGCCCGGTAGCACGAAGCGCGCAAAGCCCCAGGCCGAGAGGAAGCCGAGCGTCACGGCGGTGGCTGAGGAAAGCGCCGCGACCATCAGTGAATTGACCAGCGCCGAGGTCAGCCGCGTGTCGGAGAGCACCGCCTCGTACCAGCGCAGCGAYGGRCCGGTGAAGGGCGGRATSGGGAAGGAGGTYGCCTGYAGCGARAACARYACCAGCACSACCACCGGYAGGAARATGAAGCCGTAGACGGCGAGCGCGTAGACCCAGGACGCGACACGGACAATCCTGCGCATCTCAGGCCCGCTCGATCTTCAGCCAGCGGGCGCAGGCGAGGTAGGCAATGGTGACCACCGCCATCAGGATGATCGACAGCGCCGAAGCAAGCGGAAAATCGCCGCGCCGGCCGATCTGCATCATCACCAGCTGCGGCATCAGAAGTTCGTTGTTGCCGCCCAGGATCTGCGGCGTGATGTAGTCGCCGATGCATAGCACGAAGGTMAGGAASGCGCCGACCATGATGCCGGGCAAKGTYAGCGGCAGSACGACATGCAGGAAGGTGCGCACCGGYCCGGCGCCGAGATCGGCGGCSGCCTTGCGRTAGCTYGGGCTGAGCTGCTTCARRTTGGCGAAGATGGTCAGCGTCAACAGCATGACGAAGAAATGCACGAAGCCGGTGACAGTGGCGAAGCGCGTATTGGCGAGTTGCAGCGGCTCGGTGATCAGGCCGGAACCGGTGAGCGCGCGGTTGATGACACCGTTCTGCGCCAGCACCAGCAGCCAGGAATAGGAGCGCACGACATAGGACGTCCAGAACGGCAGCACGGCCAGCATCAGGGCCAGCCGCTGCCAGCGTTCCGGCACCTGTTCGGCAAGAATCCAGGCGAAGGGATAGGCGAGCAGCACCGAAATCACGGTGACGATCGCCGTCACTTGCAGCGAGTTCACCATCGCCTGCCAGTAGGAGGGGTTGGTGAAAAACTGGCTGTAGTTGCCGAGCGTGAAGCCGCCGCCTTCATGCGCCGTCAGGCTCGAAAACCCCATGGCGATGAAAGGCAGCACGAAGAACAGCAGCGTCCAGCCAAGCGCTGGCGTGACCAGCGCCCAGGGCAGGGCACGGCCTGCCCGGCTGTTCCCGGTTGAGCTCACGGACGGCAACCGCTCATTTCGCCTGCAGCATTTC
>NZ_JBFUGJ010000695.1:0-1222 GCF_056402975.1 Mesorhizobium sp. P3_A9
GTTCGAAGCCGTMAGCGTATCGCCGCTGCCCGCGTTGATCGTGTCGCCRCTGCCCGTGACCGTCGCCGTYGCGCTCGCKGCAACCGTGATCGTGTCRSWYGAGGCCGTCAGCACGTCGCCGGTMGCCTCGGTGATGGTGTTGCCGCTGCCCGTCACYGTCGCGGTCACGCTCGCCGCCARGGCGATCCGCTCGGATGAYGCCGTCAGSACGTCRCCAGTCGCCTCATTGATCAAGGCGCCCGTTCCAGTGATCGTGTCGGTCAAGCTCGYGCCAAACGTGATCGTGTCCGTCGAAACCACCGCGATGGTTGCCCCGCTCCCCGACACCGTGTCGGTGGCGCTCGCCCCAAATGTCGCCGTATTCCCCGACGCTACTTTGACGGTATTGCCATTGCCCGAGATCGTCGCCACCGCATTCGTCGCCAGTGTGATCGTGTCGCTGGTTGCTGTGAGGCTGTCGCCGGTGTTCTCGGTGATCGAAACGCCCGTACCCGTGATCGTATCGGTGGCGCTGGCCGCGAAGGTCAGGATGTCCGTCGATACCGCCGCGATCGTCGCGCCGCTGCCGGAGATAGTGTCGGTCGCGTTCGCACCGGGTGTGATCGTGTCGCTGGTCGTCACATGGAGGGTGTTTCCGGTGCCCGACAGCGTTCCTGTGGCGCTCGAAGCGTAGGTGATCGTGTCGTTGGAGGCCGTCAGCGTGTCGCCGCTACCCGCGTTGATCGTGTCGCCGCTGCCGGTCACCGTCGCCGTCGCGCTCGCCGCAACCGTGATCGTGTCGCCTGAGGCCGTCAGCTTGGCGCCGGTCGCAAGGGTGATGGTGTTGCCAGACCCCGTCACCGTCGCTGTGGCGGAGGCAGCAACACCGACCGTTTCTGAGCTCGCGGTGATCACATCGCCATTGGTCAAATTGAGCGTGAGGCCTGTGGTCGACAAAGTGTCGGTTGAACCAGCCCCGAAGTTGATGACCGAACCGCTGCTGGCATTGATCGTGTCGCTGCTGCCAGTGAGCGTTACGCTGGCACCAGCGGCAATGGAGATCGTATTGCTTGAAGCTGTCAGCGTGTCGCCATTGGCGAGAGAGATCTGGTTGCCCGAACCGGTCAGAACATCCGCAGCGCTGGCCGCGAGCGTGATGGAAGCATTCGAAGCGCTGGTGGTGGAGTAAGTCGAGGTGTTTGGATAGTCCCCAAAGCCCGATGGTCCAGCACCGACATAGATG
>NZ_JBFUGJ010000696.1:0-1219 GCF_056402975.1 Mesorhizobium sp. P3_A9
GCGCTGGTCCGTCCCTTCCTGCGCCGATAGGGTTCGCCCGCATTTTCGTGTCGCGGGCGAACCCTGACCATCTCACAACACCTTCGCATCGAGATTGAAGAAGTGTAGCGACAGCGAGACCCGCCTTGTCGAAGTATGCTGCTCCATTAGCGAGAACGCGCGAAAGCGCGCGCCGCTCGGTTCGCGCCAGCCGCAGCGGGAGATGGGACAGCCCGCCCCGAGCATTTGCCGGCGCCACGAGACGGGCTGCGGAAGCTCGAACCCCCGTCCGCGACGCTTCCGACCTTCAAACTTCGAAGGCGAACAGACGTTCCATTAGCTTCGACTTAATAAATCACCGCCGGTCGTGGAACCTGCGTGGGGCTCGCCTCGCGGGCGGCGAAGTGAGCCAAGCCAAAATGTTGCAGCGTTGGCCAGCAGCGAGGAGACTACCGTCAAAGGAACGAGCCTGTTGAATATCAGGTTCGCCTTATCCGCAAAGCGCCCGCTTGTTCTTGGGGGCATTGAGCAGACAGGTCTGGAGGAGATGCCAGAATCAAACAACGCGCAGTCGGTCCAGTGGGCCCGCGACGATCCATCCGACAGGAGACGACCTGCTCAACGGAACCACGAGAACACCGGCGGAATCCACTTTTCAACCAGCCCCATTTGAGCGACGGTAGTGTCGCGGTTGGCGCACCAGGCTGAGATGCTCTCGGCGCTTACGCCGACGGCCATGGGGCAAAGAACCGCCAGCGGGTCGGCTGCCGAAGGTACACCTCTGCGCAGGCGCATTTCAGGGGAATCGCCCTCGCCGGAGGGCTGGATTCACCTCTCATGTCAAAGCTGGATTTCAGCGCCTGCCTGTTCGTCGAACACAACTGGGCACCCGCGCGCAATCGCCACCGCGCAGAGGGCGTTTGCCACCATATCGTCTGGCGACACGAAATCACCGGTTAGCACCCGCAACTCTTCCACGCCCTCTGCCATCGAGACAAAATTGCCGACCACCCGATCGCGCTTACAGGCCTCTACCACGCAAAGCAGATCGACCATTTCGAAGCTGCGCATATCTAGACTCCATAAAAATTGTCCCTTGCAGGGTGATGAAACGCATTGGCTGAATAATGTGTTCCGGGCCCTCGAAGGGACCCGCTCGCGGCTGCGGCCCCGCCGTTTGCTGAACGCAACCGGCGGCTCGATCCTCAGGTGCCCTCTTCAACTCTGCGAAGCATCATTG
>NZ_JBFUGJ010000697.1:0-1211 GCF_056402975.1 Mesorhizobium sp. P3_A9
TCGAGCACCGACATSTCGACGCCGACATGGCGCGACAGCGCATCRACGAAGCCGTCGATCGGGCCGGTGCCGGTGCCGGTAATCGTCACTTCCTTGCCGTTGTCGAGGATGACCGCCTCGACCACACGCCGGCCCTTGACCTCGGTGTCAGGATAGGTGTGGTGGTCGAGGAATTTCAGGCGCGCGCCCGGCTGGTCGACATAGGTTTCGAGGAAGCGGTCATGGATGCGCTTGACCGGCACCTCCTTGCCTTCGGCGTCGGTGATCGCCTGGATCGCCTGGCTGAACTCGATCTGCAGATTGCGCGGCAAATTGAGGCCGTAGTCGGCCTGCAGCACATAGGCGATGCCGCCCTTGCCCGACTGCGAGTTGATGCGAATGATCGCCTCGTAGCTGCGGCCGACATCGGCCGGGTCGATCGGCAGGTAAGGCACTTCCCACACCGGCGTGTTGGCCTTCTTCAAGGCCTTCATGCCCTTGTTGATGGCRTCCTGGTGCGAGCCGGAAAAGGCGGTGTAGACGAGTTCGCCGACATARGGGTGGCGCTCGGRRATCTTCAGCTGGTTCGAATATTCGTAGACGTCCTTCATCCGGTTGATGTCGGAGCAGTCGATGCCCGGATCGACGCCTTGCGTGTACATGTTGAGCGCCAGCGTGACGATGTCGACATTGCCGGTGCGCTCGCCATTGCCGAACAGCGTGCCTTCGACGCGGTCCGCACCTGCCATCAGGCCGAGCTCGGTGGTGGCGATGCCGGTGCCGCGRTCATTGTGCGGATGCARYGARATSAWCAGSTTKTCGCGGTTGTCGAGRTTGCGGCACATCCATTCGATGCGGTCGGCATAGATGTTGGGCGTCGACATCTCGACCGTCGACGGCAGGTTGATGATCAGCTTGTTGTCTGAAGTCGGCCTGACGATCTCGGTGACGGCGTTGCAGATCTCCAGCGCGACTTCGAGCTCGGTGCCGGTGAAGCTTTCCGGCGAATATTCGAAACGATAGCCGCCGCCGGCCTTAGCCGCCATGTCGGTGATCATCTTGGCCGCGTCGGTGGCGATGCGCTTGATGCCGCCGACGTCTTTTTCGAAGACGACGCGGCGCTGCAATTCGCTGGTCGAATTGTAGAAATGCACGATCGGGTTGGTGGCGCCCTTCAGCGCCTCGAAGGTGCGGGTGATCAGTTCGGGCCGGCACTGCACCAGCACCTGCAG
>NZ_JBFUGJ010000698.1:0-1208 GCF_056402975.1 Mesorhizobium sp. P3_A9
ATCTCCAGGTCTTCGCTTGTGTGTACGACGACCAGATTGAAATGATCATTGCGCATAAGGCTTCGGATGATTTCGATAGCCAGCGCCCCGTCGCCGGGTTTCGCTTTGTCGAGCTGGTAGTCAAGAACAAGAAGATCCGACTGATGTAGATGGGAAGCTATTTTTACCTCTGCGCCCGACGATACGTTTGTGCCGTCATGGATGTCGACCAGAAGAGCGCGCCCGGGAATTCTGAAGCTCGCGATGACTTTCTTTATGCGAGCAGGATCTTTGTACCAATCCTTGGTCTTCGGATGTTCTCTCTGCTCACTTCTTGCGATCTCGGCGTCAAGCATTTCGTCGAAAGTGGGGTAGTCGTCGTCCACGATCAAAACCGAACGAATCGGCTTCACGAAAGCTTCTTTCACAAAGGCCGAGTAGTGTTCACCGGCCATCGAACTCAGCACCCCTAAATGAAATAAGGAAGTTGGCACCTTTTAGCGGCATTTCCGCAACGACTGGCTCGTATCGTATCCTGTGGCCTCCAGCTGCCAGATTGGCTCTGGCGAGATACAATCCCACCCCGCGACCGCCTCGCGCCTTCTTTGTGAAGAAAAGGCTGAAAAGGCTTCCTACGTCCTCGGGGTCCACCCCAGGACCACTGTCGGAAATGACAACCTCGTCACCAATAACATCAATCAATATGCGACGCTCCCCCTCTGACGCCGTTCCCACCCAGTAGATGCTGTTGTTCAACAGATTAATGAACACTGGGTAGAGTCGTGATTGCTGATCGTAGATCCGAAGAGATCGGAATTTGGCGCTAACGTCTAGAGTTATCTTATTCTTGGCTAGATTAAGTTTGAAGAATTCGGAAAGATATTCGCCGATCTCGGCGCCGGTGATCCAACGCTGAATGCGCTGCCCAGCGAGCCTCAAGGGCGATAGGAACCTTAGCTGATCTGTAAGGCCGTCGTAGCCGAACTCAATGTCTTGCACGGCTTTGCTGTTGCGCACTTCGTCGGGAAGCTTGCGGAGGGCCGAGCCAATGATATCATCGTAGGCCTGCAACTCATGCCCTACGATCTCCACAGCGATCCCAAGTTGGGCTAGGCTGTTGAGTCGTTCAAGCTCTACTCGAAGGTCGCTTAGTTCCTCCATTCCAAACGACGCTAGGTGTTCAAGATCGATGCTTTCCTTCAGGCTTTCAAGCGCGCCAATGTAAGGAC
>NZ_JBFUGJ010000699.1:0-1196 GCF_056402975.1 Mesorhizobium sp. P3_A9
CGATATAGAAGACGACGAGGAGCCAGCGCGAGGCGAGGATGATCGATTCGATGGCGAGTTCGAGACGCTTCATAGGGTGGTTCCGCTTGGTTCTCTTGTTCGGAGTGGACCGTATTTCGACCACGCTGCTCCCGTTTGCAAGATAAATTGGGAAGCAAAAAACCCCGCCGGAGGGGGCCGGCGGGGCTCAATGCATCCCGCTGGAGTCGGGATGGGGCAGGGAACGCCCAGACCAGAATCTGGGGTGTGCGAGCCCGCGATTCAATGAGCCGGCTCTAATGCCCGTACAAATCTTGTTGACCCAGCGCATGTGGTCCGCACTTCGTCCCACCCCGGTCGACCGGGATGGGACTTGCTTGCCGACTTGATTCCAGAAGCCACTTCAAGCCTCTGGAAAGCCAAGTCAATTGTTGCTGGCGACAGGCGCCACCAGCGAGGTGATGCGGCGGATGGCGACACGCCGGTTCTCGCGGTTGGGCGACTGTGTGTTCACCTTCAGATACTCCTCGCCAYAGCCCTGAGTCGTCAGGTTCTCCGGCGGGATGCCGAAGGCGCTGGTCAGGGCTTCGGCGACCGATTCCGCCCTGCGATCCGACAAGGCAAGATTGGCCTCCGGCTTGCCGACGGCATCGGTATGGCCCTCGATCAGGAAGGTCTCGGCCGGGTTCTTCTTCAAAAGCTTCTCCATGGCGTCGGCGACGCCCTCTAGCTTCTGCACCTCGGTGTCGGAGATCGAAGCCGAACCGAATTCGAAGTTCAGCGTGTCGAGGTCGACGCGGCGTGCGATGTCGCGCACGCGGGCCGAGCGCTTGACCTCGTCGATCGAATAGAGACGCTGGACCTTCTCCACTGGCGGCTGTTCGAGGAAGGTGTAGTAATCGTCCGGGCTCTCGACATCCTCGGAATCGAGGATGTATTGCCGGCGCGGAATGTTGAGCCGCATCGGCGGCAGGTCATCGCCCGGATCGCGCCAGTCGCCCTCATCCTGATAGTCCCGTTCCTCGACATAGCTCAGCACATATTCGCGCCCATCCGGCGTGATGCGCGAACGCTGGATGACGTCGCCATAACGGTTGCGGATGGTGACGATCTGGACGCCATTGCCGCGCTCGACAGTCTCGCGTGTGCGGCCTTGCGGCAGATCCTCGTAATAGACATCCTTGGCGCCACGGTTCATGCGCGTGCCGTCATTGCTC
>NZ_JBFUGJ010000700.1:0-1185 GCF_056402975.1 Mesorhizobium sp. P3_A9
CAGCTAAGGTCCCCAAGTTATGGCTAAGTGGGAAAGGATGTGAGGATCCCAAAACAACCAGGATGTTGGCTTAGAAGCAGCCATCATTTAAAGAAAGCGTAACAGCTCACTGGTCTAAATAAGGGTCTTTGCGCCGAAAATGTAACGGGGCTAAAGCCATACACCGAAGCTTAGGGTTTGGTCCGCAAGGGCCAAGCGGTAGCGGAGCGTTCTGTAAGCTGATGAAGCCATACCCGTGAGGGGTGGTGGAGGTATCAGAAGTGCGAATGCTGACATGAGTAACGTAAGGGGAGTGAGAGACTCCCCCGCCGAAAGACCAAGGGTTCCTGCTTAAAGCTAATCTGAGCAGGGTTAGCCGGCCCCTAAGACGAGGCGGAAACGCGTAGTCGATGGGAACCACGTTAATATTCGTGGGCTTGGAGGTAGTGACGGATCATTGAGGTAGTCCAATCTTATCGGATTGAACGGGCTGCTGCGTGGTTCCAGGAAATAGCTCCTCCTTATAAACCGTACCCGAAACCGACACTGGTGGTCTGGTAGAGTATACCAAGGCGCTTGAGAGAACTATGCTGAAGGAACTCGGCAAATTGCACGCGTAACTTCGGAAGAAGCGTGACCCTTTTCTACGCAAGTAGAGGAGGGTGGCACAGACCAGGGGGTAGCGACTGTTTATCAAAAACACAGGGCTCTGCGAAGTCGCAAGACGACGTATAGGGTCTGACGCCTGCCCGGTGCTGGAAGGTTAAGAGGAGGGGTGCAAGCTCTGAATCGAAGCCCCAGTAAACGGCGGCCGTAACTATAACGGTCCTAAGGTAGCGAAATTCCTTGTCGGGTAAGTTCCGACCTGCACGAATGGCGTAACGAYKKCSCCGCTGTCTCCAGCATAGACTCAGTGAAATTGAAWTCSCYGTGAAGATGCGGKGTWCCYGCGGYTAGACGGAAAGACCCCGTGMACCTTTACTATAGCTTTACATTGGCATTCGTAGTGGCATGTGTAGGATAGGTGGTAGGCTTTGAAACCTGGGCGCCAGCTCAGGTGGAGCCACCCTTGAAATACCACCCTTATTACTATGGATGTCTAACCGCGGCCCGTTATCCGGGTCCGGGACAATGTATGGTGGGTAGTTTGACTGGGGCGGTCGCCTCCTAAAGAGTAACGGAGGCGCGCGATGGTGGGCTCAGAAC
>NZ_JBFUGJ010000701.1:0-1182 GCF_056402975.1 Mesorhizobium sp. P3_A9
CTATTGGCTAGCACGTTGGCATGGCCGACCGTGGCCGGCGTGCCGATATCCAGGTGTGAACTCGAGATGCTTTTGACGCAGGAACAAAATCCCTGCAGAGATGTTTACCCGCCCAAGGGCATCTTAATTTCTCGGAGAACTGATAATGAAAACCACCCTCATTCTGGGCGCGATGGCGCTTTGCTTGGCCGCGCCTGCGGTGGCTTCGGCTGATGCACTCGTCATCACCACGAACAAACACCATCACCGGCACATGGATGGCGAGCGCGTGGCCGTCATCAACAACGATGGGCAGCGCCTTCATCATCGCAAGCACGGCACCGAAGCGTTCTATGACCACGGCAAGCGCCGTTGGCACGGCCATAACAGCGATACTGTCGTCATCAAGCGCTCGCATCGCCATCGCCACGTCGTCATCCAGAACGACTGATTTCCATCCCCAGGCCCGGCTTTCACCGGAAAGCGGTGAAAGGATTCGTCACCATGACCCCGACATTTCCACTCAACCCTAAGATCGCCCGGAGTGGCCCCATCTATCGCGCGGCTAGGCTCGCGTTGCTGCAGCACGAATTGATGCTCAGCTTCAGGTACACCGACTCTGCGGCCCGGAAGGTTGCGCGAGCCGTTGCGAAACTGGCCGAAGTGAACGCAACCACACCACACTAACTGCGACCTCAGGCGCCGCGCCCTTTCTGGTGCGCTAGCTTCAGCGCCTCGAGCGCAGACGATAAGGTCCGCAATGAGAATTCCGGCAACAGGAAGAAGACAACGGTACGGGTGGCTAATTGCATGAAGCGCTCCTCCTGAGGTCTACTGACCGACTGCCAATTCCAAGGCGTCACGTGCCGGCGTGGGACCTTTCGCCTGGGCGTGAAACGGTGTGTTAGGCAGAGGTTGCCGCAGAAGCCCGTTGCCGCCGTCGGGTCGCGCCGAACCAATACCCACGCCGCCTTGCAGCTAAGGCACGCAATGGCCGGCGGCGCGAAAAAGGCGGTACCATTCCTCACGTGAGAGACGAATTTTCGCGCCGGCAGCGGCCGCGGCAACGGCAACACGCTCCGGGTTGGTGGTTCCCAGCACCACCTGGATATTGTCCGGGTGGCGAACGATCCAGGCGACCGCGATCCCGGTCGTCGTTAAGCGGTGGACCTTCGCGACCTGATCCAGAACATCGTTCAGCTC
>NZ_JBFUGJ010000702.1:0-1182 GCF_056402975.1 Mesorhizobium sp. P3_A9
GTGCCGGGGCTCTTGCGCCGCTCGCGCAGGATCGGGAAAAGGTCATAGACCGCGTTGAGGCTCCATGGCCCTGGCACCTTGCGCGCCTGCCCGCCGATCAAAAGGTTTTCCTCGACGGTCAGCGAGGGAAAGAGCCGGCGTCCTTCCGGCACCATGGCGATGCCGCGCTTCATGATCTCGGCCGAAGACAGCCCGCCGATCGGCTCGCCCCGGTGCAGCACCATGCCGGGCTCGTTGCCGATCACACCCGTGATCGAACGCATCAGCGTGGATTTTCCGGCGCCATTGGCGCCGATGATCGCCACGCATTCGCCCGCAGCAATGGTGATATCCACGCCGAACAGCGCCCGGAACTGGCCGTAATTCGCGGTGAGGTCGCGCGTTTCGAGCAGCATCAGACCTCGAGCCCCAGATAGATTTCGCGAACCTCTCTCGAGGCCATGATCTGATCCGGCGCGCCGATCCCGATCACGCGCCCGAAATCCAGCACGAGAAGCCGTTCGACCACCGATCTCAGCGCATGCAGCACATGCTCGATCCAGATGATCGTGGTGCCCCTGGCGTGGATCGCCTTGATCGTCGCGACCAGCGCCTTGCATTCGCCCTCGGTCAGCCCGCCCGCGATCTCGTCCAGAAGCAAAAGCTCCGGTCCCGTCGCCAGGGCGCGAGCGAGTTCCAGGCGCTTGCGGTCGAGAAGGCTCAGCGATCCGGCCAGGACATTGGCCTTCCTGAGCAGCTCTGTCTCCTCGAGGATACCGGCGCAATCGTCGACCATCTCGGCCTCGCGTCGACCCCGGCCGAAGGCGGCGGCGGTCAAGAGGTTCTCGAACACGGTCAGCCCCTCGAAAGGCTGCGGTATCTGGAAGCTGCGGCCGATGCCCATGCGCACCCGCTCCATCGCGGGAGCGCGGGTTACGTCGCGGCCGAGGAATTCGATGCGGCCCTCATTCGCAAGCAGATTGCCGGTGATCAGGTTGAACAGCGTCGACTTTCCTGCCCCGTTCGGGCCGATGATGCCCAGGGCTTCGCCGCGCGGCACCGTGACGGTCACGCCGTCCGCAACCTTCAAGGCGCCGAAGGACTTCGAGACGTTTTCCAGCCTGAGTATCATCACTGTCATCCTCGGGTCGCGCCAAACGAGGGCGACGGCATCCGCCGCCCTCGGCAGCGTCAGGCCAGGGC
>NZ_JBFUGJ010000703.1:0-1179 GCF_056402975.1 Mesorhizobium sp. P3_A9
TGTACTTACCAGAGGCCAAAGGAACGCATTGATGCCGAAGCGCTCGCGAATGCCGTCGGCTATTGTGTGCTTGCTGACGGCTGCGAAACGGCCGGCCATCTCCACCAGGAAAATGATGCAGATAGTCCCGAGGAGAATCGCCCAGACCAGCTGAAAGTGGAACAATGCACCGGCCTGGGCTGCTGTCGCCAACGATCCGACCTCAAGGAAGCCCCCAACGCTGGTCACCACGCCGAGCGAGATTTCCAGCAATTTTTTCATGGATTTGTCGCTCGATCTGCGGGATCTGCCACAACGAACTTGGCAATGACAGTTCGAAACTCCTGACCGGCTTGCCCCGCCTGTGCTCGGTCGCCGTTCGTGACGGCATTTTCGGCCCGCTCGGCAGCGGCTGTGAGTTGTCGCGCCAGTCGCTTGGAGGAGTCCGAACCGTCCGCCGTTTGTAGTTGCCGATCGTAGTCAGCTAACGCTTCGGCCAAAGACCGCAACGTGGCCCCCGCATAGTGGGAAGGTGCGGCGCCGGCGGTCCAACTGTCGATGACCATGATCGCTGAACTGGCGGTGGACTTGGCGTTTTTCGCCCGCTTGTCTTCGGCATTGGATGAAGAGCAGGCAGCTAGGCCGGCGAGCAACACTGCCGCCAGCAAGCGACACATGGTGGTATTGGCCAACGCTACGACGCTACGTGACATCGGATGCGTAAAGCGTTCCGGTCGAAAAGGTTCCGCAAGCGATTGGCTCAGGAATTTCCGTTACCCTGTTCGGAATGGTCGGGTCAACAATCTAGCGGATTATGTTGCCGGCCGTCGCGATTCCGTTGTTGGCTTTTGCCACCGAGCGTCGTCCGGAAGACCCGATCCCAAGTCGGGATGCTTGCCCATGCTGACGCGCATGACTCCCTTGGCTTGCGTCAGCGAACAGCAATAGCAGGAGTCGATCGGCCGACGCCCCTTGCAACGCGCCTGCGCGAAAGGAACACACTGTTCGCAAGCTCGTTAGCAAAGGCAACCTCGGGCCAATTTCATGGAACGACGAAAAAATTTAAAAACGTCTATCGACGTGGTGGGATCGAACACGCTTTCGGAATCGGGTGCGCCGAGTGAAGAACACGCACCACGACCGCGCCGAATGCCAGCTGCCGCGATTGCCGCGCGGCTGATCCAAGCTGTAGGGGAAATC
>NZ_JBFUGJ010000704.1:0-1176 GCF_056402975.1 Mesorhizobium sp. P3_A9
CTCCGTCCCGGCTTCGCCGGGCGGCCACCTCTCCCCCACTGCGTGGGGGCGAGGAACCCAAGAACAACAAGCCGGCGCCCCATAAGAGACGTCGGCAATAGTCCGCCTCGAAGCGAGCCCGTCCAGTATTGACATCAGGGTCCGCACCAACGTCATCGGGCGTGGGCCATCGGGGGACTATTCGTGAAAAAGATCTACGCAAAGCCGACGCTGAACAGGCGCGAGAAGCTTTCGGCGGTGACGGCTGTGGCGTGTCCAATATCGGTCTGCCCGCACTAGAGACTTTCCAGACTCCAGCCTGCCGTCGCTCTCCCGCGATCCGGCCGGATTTGTACGAAACCGTACCAAGCATCCCGGCTTGGTTGATCGCGCTCCCGCCGCCAGCTACACAAATCGGGCGGCGGACCTTTTATCAGGTCGCCAGTGGTCGGCGCGGGACTCAGGCAATTGTCTTCACCGGCAAGCGCGCCGGCCACTTCCCTGCACGCGCCCGGTCATCTCGCCGCGAACAATCCAGTTGACGAGGCCGCTGTCGACATGCGCCTTGCGCGTGAGTTCGCGCAGCAGGGCCTTGCAATGATCAGTCCATTGCGCCTCAGGGATGAGGTGTTCGGCAATGGATGTCTTGAACGCCCTGCGCAACGCATGGAAAGTGAGCGGCGGCCCGGTGGGGTCTTCCATTGCATTGCTCCCGACAAGGGCGGGAGTACGCTGACACTCTCAAGCACCAGCGCCCATTGAGTGGCCAGCGACAGCGCAACCATGCGCCCTGTGGCGGCGGCGGTCCACCGCCCGGCGTCGCACGCTTTGCGTCGTACATGAAATGTTGGGCCTGGCGTGAAGATGCGGCGCTGATGCGGCATGCCTCTTCCCTGGGAGGAGGGAAGGCGAAGGTCGGCGCTGCCCCTCATCTGGCGGTGAGCGGGGGCGGTAGGGCTGACCGAAGGTAAGCCAAGCTTGCGCTCTACGAAGCCCCCTTGTGTGTTTGGAATCGTGCATTGTTGAGGGTGCCACGGACCAGGTGCTTGCCTGATCCGTGGCGGTGGTCGAGAGCCCGTCGCCCCTCAGGTGGCCTAAACCGTGGATGAGCTGGGGTCCGACCGCCTTCTTTTGTGAACCCGAACAGTTGCAAGGGGCAAGCCCCCGCACACAAGGAAGGGACCGAGGAGATGGTAG
>NZ_JBFUGJ010000705.1:0-1174 GCF_056402975.1 Mesorhizobium sp. P3_A9
CGCTTGTGCGGCGCGTTATTAGCAGAGCAGCCGAAAAGCACAATGCTTTATGAGCGAGGGCAAGAACGCCCAAAATCGAGCAATCCACAATGCCACCGGATCCTGTCCGAGCGGGCTATTCACCCCAGACAGCCAGCTCGTTCCCGCCCGGATCGACGAAGTGGAAGCGCCGGCCGCCGGGGAACGRRAAGATCGGCTTGACGATCGTGCCACCGGCGCTTTCGACGGCGCTCAGCGTTTCCTCGATGTTCTCGCTATAGAGCACCGGCAGAGGCTTGGCCGCTGCTTCCGCGSCATCGGCCTGRAAACCGCCRTCSAGSCCTTCGSCAAAGGCCGAATAGGTYGGCCCRTARTCGGTGAACGACCASGMRAASGCSGMRCTGTAGAAMGCCTTSAMSCKGTCCAGCGTKCCGCCGGTCGCMGGCAWTTCCAGATAGTCGAGTTTTCCAGTCAGTTTCATGGGGCACCTCTGTGTTCCCTTTATGTTCTATTCGTCTAACCGTGAGGTGGCAAGTCTTTTTGCCGCATGCCCGGGCAGGGCTTTTTCTTAATCGATTGTAGCGGCAGGACGGCTTTGCCGGCGCTTGCCTTTCGCACTGCAGCATCATATCGCTCCAAAGTCGGAGCAGGGCGGAACTTTCCGTTTCGCCAATCTTTCCAATCTCCTGCAACCGGAGAGCAAAGCATGACCAAATGGGTTTTCACCTTTGGCGATGGTGCGGCGGAAGGCCGTGCCAGCGACAGGAATCTGCTGGGCGGCAAGGGCGCCAACCTGGCCGAGATGTGCAGCCTGGGCCTGCCGGTGCCGCCGGGCTTCACCATCACCACCGAGGTCTGCAACGCCTACTACGCCAATGGCCGCGCCTATCCGGCAGGGTTGGAAGCCGATGTCGCGGTCGCGCTCGATCAGGTCGGCCGGCTGACCGGCCGCCGGTTCGGCGATCCGTCGAAGCTGCTGCTGGTTTCAGTGCGTTCCGGCGCTCGCGCGTCGATGCCCGGCATGATGGATACCGTGCTCAATCTCGGGCTTAACGATGAGACCGTCGAGGCGCTGGCCGCCGATTCCGGCGATGCCCGCTTTGCCTATGACAGCTATCGCCGCTTCATCCAGATGTATTCCGATGTCGTCATGGGCCTCGACCACGAGGTGTTCGAGGAAATCCTGGAGGACCAG
>NZ_JBFUGJ010000706.1:0-1169 GCF_056402975.1 Mesorhizobium sp. P3_A9
CGCTTCGTCATCAACTCTGAGAAATGGCGGCGTCCCTTAGTCTTGCATTTAGGGTAACGATGATCTTTCGCATGACGGCAGCGATTGCCACCATTGGCTTTTTTCCGTTTGTGACGAGGCGTTTGTAGAAGGGTGCGAATTCGCCCCTTCCAGCTGCGGCGCGCAGGGCTGGCATGAACAGCGCGGTTCTGACATCAGGGCGCCCGCCACGGATTTTGCGGTAGCCTTGCTTTTGTCCGCTGTCGTTTGGGTGTGGTGCAAGGCCAGCAAGGGCTGCAGCTTTGCGGCGTGTCATGGTGCCGAGTTCGGGCAGGATAGCTAAGAGCTTGGCCGCCACGATCGGGCCGAGACTGTCCATGGCCGTGCAAATGGCGGCTCGATGCTTAAGGGCGCTGCTGTTGGCGATCAGTTCGCGGATCTCGGCATCGATGATTTGGAGCTGGCGCTCGACGACTTTGATCACGGCCTCGAAAGAGGTCGCGAGCTTGCGGCCGCCAGGTGCCTTGGCACGGTTCTTCTCTGCGACTTTGATGGTGATGAGTTCCTGGCGGCGGCGAACCAGGGCGCGCAGGCTGGTCTCATCGGCATCGGGCGCCTGCCAAAGGGCCAGCTTTTCCCAGCGTTCGCGACCGTAGGCTCTCAACATCGCGGCATCGATGGCATCGCTCTTGCCGTGCGTGCCGAAGGAGCGGATGTAGCTCTTGACCTTGAGCGTGTCGGCGCGATGGCAGGCAATGCCGGCGCGCAGGCACTCTTCGAGCAGCAGGCTTTCATGGCCGCCTGTCGGCTCGCACACGACAAGGTCGATGTGTCTGTAGCTCTTCAGGAAAGCACGGACAGCTCTGCGCTGATTGAGGATGGTGCCGGTGGTAGTCCCGTCGGCGACGGTGACGGTGTCCTTGGCGATGTCGAAGCCGAGGCACATTTGCGGTTGTTGATGCAAGAAGGCCATGCTGGTGGTATCCTTCTAAGGCTTCGGATTGTTTGCGGGCGTGGCGCAAGCCAGCGGCCAATCAACTCTCCAAGCGATGGCGGACAAAGACGGCAGGGACCATGATGACGTCGGGTGTTACCCGGTCCTAAGGGCGGTCGCCTGCCGCCGGGACTGCTGGCTGTGATGGGCCGCAGTCCCGGCCGCCAAACTACCCGATCCTTCTCAAACAATCCTA
>NZ_JBFUGJ010000707.1:0-1169 GCF_056402975.1 Mesorhizobium sp. P3_A9
GTTTTAGCACATGCTGATTGAATCGCGGTTTCGTGTTTGAGTCCCTGCATGCGGCACGGGCTCAAATGCTGTAACGTCAGCCAGGTTCGCAGCGATGAACTAGATCAGCCCTTCGCTAGGGAACGGTTCCGACAGGGCCCCAAGACCGCCGGAACAAATGCCCTATCGGCTTAAAATTTTATGGCGATGCCGACGCGGAAGTCGTGCGTCTGAACCGTGTGTTCAAGCGTGCACCCGCCGCCGCAATAGTCCAGCGACTTCTTTCCGAAGAAGGAGAAATCGTACTCACCACGTAAGAAGACGTTGTGAGTAAGTGCCACATCGACACCGGCACCCACTATGCCACCGGCAATTGTCGCATCGCGCTCTGCAGGGCCGCCAGGATAGAAAGTCTTCAGCTTCGCTGCTGTGACACCTGCCGTGATGAACGGTAGATATGATCCCATATCCACGCCAACTCGRCCCTTTAAGGAACCGAACAGCCCGGTTGATGCATCGAGGACGCCCGGCCCGGGAATGTCGTCGAAAGTGTTCTTCTTGAAGCGGTAGCCAAGTTCACCTTCAAGACCGTAGACGACCTTGCCTGCTTCGAAGTTGTAGCCGGCGAAACCTCCAACGGTGGCCGATCCGACACTGTGTGTGGCACTAGCATCGATATTAGGCTCGTGAATCTTGTAGTGCTCAAGCGTGCCCGCGCCGAAGACGCCAGCGTAAGGCCCTTGCCAAGTCCACTCTGGGGTTTCTACAGGCGAAACCATATCGGCAGCCATCACCGGGGCGCACAGTGCGAGGGCGAAAACAGATGCGAGCAAAAAGCTTTTCATTAGAATCCCCGGCGGCCAAAGCTACGGCACCCAACGTTAGGGGGCGCTAACGATCTTGTCTGTAACCAGAAAGTCACACGGCTGCCTCAACCGCCCGTGATCCCATTCCAGGCGGGCTCTTTTCGCCACGAGGCGGGCCACTTAAGCTACCCACATCGAACGGTTAGGCATTCGCCATCGCAGGCGAAACTTTTTATGAGGCACGGAGTTGTTGGAACAAGCTGCTACCGGAGTAGCTTTAACAGGAGGAGTATTCCATGAACTTCAAGATGCTCGCCATGGGCGCTATGGCGCTTGCAATGATGACTGGCTCGGCTCTCGCAGGCGGCAGCACCGGGACATCCG
>NZ_JBFUGJ010000708.1:0-1161 GCF_056402975.1 Mesorhizobium sp. P3_A9
GACAAGTCGAGCAGAGACGAAAGTCGGTCATAGTGATCCGGTGGTCCCGCGTGGAAGGGCCATCGCTCAACGGATAAAAGGTACGCCGGGGATAACAGGCTGATGACCCCCAAGAGTCCATATCGACGGGGTTGTTTGGCACCTCGATGTCGACTCATCGCATCCTGGGGCTGGAGYAGGTCCCAAGGGTWKGGCTGTTCGCCMWTTAAAGCGGYACGYGAGYTGGGTTYAGAACGTCGTGAGACAGTTCGGTCCCTATCTGCCGTGGGTGTAGGAATATTGAAAGGATCTGTCCCTAGTACGAGAGGACCGGGATGGACGGATCTCTGGTGGACCTGTTGTGGCGCCAGCCGCATAGCAGGGTAGCTATATCCGGACGGGATAACCGCTGAAGGCATCTAAGCGGGAAACCCACCTTAAAACGAGTATTCCCTGAGAACCGTGGAAGACGACCACGTTGATAGGCCGGGTGTGGAAGAGCGGCAACGCTTGAAGCTTACCGGTACTAATAGTTCGATCGGCTTGATCGTTCTCATTCCTTATGCCCATCTCGGCGCAATCCAGCGGATTGCGCTAGAAGTCAGATGGATGGCACAAAAAAGACCAGCGAACAGCCCGAGAGGCACCCGACAGCTCTGCTGGCGACGTCTCTTTGCGCTCCCTTCGCTCAAAAAGCTTCTCGAACAACGTGCGTTTTGCCGACCTGGTGGTTATGGCGGAGCGGCTGCACCCGATCCCATTCCGAACTCGGCCGTGAAACGCTCCAGCGCTGATGGTACTTCGTCTCAAGACGCGGGAGAGTAGGTCGCTGCCAGGTCTGCTAAATGCACGTTGAAATCTTCTCTTCACGACAAGGCCCGCCAAGGGACAACGGGCCGCGTAAGCGGCCCTTTCATTTGGTGAGCCACCTACCTATCTGTAGGCCAGCCTGCTTATCGGCTTGCGCTTACGTCCTAAGCAAGCAAATGCTTGCTTAGGTCAGCAAGCAAGCGCTTGCTTAGGGTTGACGCGGGGTGGAGCAGCCCGGTAGCTCGTCAGGCTCATAACCTGAAGGTCACAGGTTCAAATCCTGTCCCCGCAACCAAACAAAAAACGGCCCGCATTCATGCGGGCCTTTTTTGTATCTACAGGTCGTGGCCAGCAATTCTAACCCCGCAGCAG
>NZ_JBFUGJ010000709.1:0-1156 GCF_056402975.1 Mesorhizobium sp. P3_A9
GAGCAGGTACCGGTCGTGTCGATCGATTTGCCATCGGGCGTGTCCGGTGACACCGGATGGACCAGGGCCTATTTCCAAGCCGCAGTGACGGTGACTTTTGTACGGAAAAAGCACGGCCATCTGTTGATGCCAGGGCGCAGCCTGTGCGGCGAGATCATCGTCGCCGACATTGGCATACCGAATACGATCGTCGACCGGCTTAAGATCACGACATTTGAGAACACGCCGGACCTCTGGCTGCGATGGCACTTCCCGAGAACGGCGACCGACACACATAAATACAAACGCGGCCATGTGGGCGTTTTTTCCGGCGGACCATCGGCAACCGGTGCGGCGCGGCTGTCGGCGATGGCGGCGGCCAGAACGGGGGCAGGGGCGGTGACCGTGCTATCGCCCGCCAACGCCATGCACGTCAACGCTACGCATCTGACCTCGATCATGCTGCGCGCGGTGGATACTGTGGCTGACGCAGGCGAGTTCATTGACGAAAAGCGGCATACGGCGTTCGTTCTCGGCCCCGGATTTGGAGTCGGCGAAAAAACCCGCGATTTTGCCTTGCGGTTGCTCAAGCAAGACGAAGCCTACGATTTCGAACGCATGGGCTTGTTTGGAGGCATTGTACTCGACGCCGACGGTCTGACTTCGTTTCGCGACGCTCCAGATGCTCTTTTCGAAGCGGCACATCGAACCTTCGCACCTGCCTTGGTGCTGACGCCGCATGAGGGCGAATTCGCCAGGCTTTTTCCCGACATTGCCAAATCGAAGAAGCAGTCCAAGCTCGCCAAGGCCCGCGCCGCCGCAGCGCGTGCCAATGCAGTCATTGTCTACAAGGGCGCCGACACGGTGATCGCGGCGCCCGACGGCCGGGCGGCGATCAACGCCAATGGTGCGCCGTGGCTTGCTACAGCCGGCTCGGGTGACGTGCTGGCGGGCGTCGTTGCCGCACTACTGGCGCAGGGCATGCGGGCTTTCCAGGCTGCCTGTGCCGCCGTCTGGATCCATGCTGAAGCCGGCAGCCGGTTCGGGCCAGGATTGATTGCCGAGGATCTGCCGCTGGCCCTGGTGCCGGTGCTGCGCGAATTGATCGAAAGCCAGCCGGACCTTCGATGAGACGACTTGCTCTCCTTCTCACCACGCTCGTCATGGTCACCCTAGC
>NZ_JBFUGJ010000710.1:0-1150 GCF_056402975.1 Mesorhizobium sp. P3_A9
CTGTTGCGTAATTCGCTGGTTGTGATTCTCTGAGATTGACGCTCGGAGGGAATCACGATGGCAGTGAAGCAGACGGGTCAGTTGAGCTTGGCGGAAGCCTTTCTGGGCGGCAAGTTGGCAGGCGGTTCTTCGCCACTCGATCGATTGTCAGGTCTGGTGAAGTGGTACCGCTTCGAGAAGCTACTCAACCCGCTGCGCGATGGTGGACCGGGTCGGGCTGCCTGGCCACCGTTGATCCTGTTCAAGGCGCTTTTGCTTCAATCTCTGTACGGACTGTCGGATCGCGAACTGGAGGAGGCGCTTGGCGACCGGCTGTCGTTCCGACGTTTCGTCGGGCTCGGGCTGGAGGAGAGCATTCCYGACCACACGGTGCTTTCGCGCTTTCGCAACCTGCTTGTCGGCGAAGGTCTGTTCGAGAAGCTGTTTGGCGAACTGGACYGGCAGTTGGAGAAGGCTGGCGTGATCCTGAAGCGGGGCACGATGCTGGATGCCACGCTGATCAATGCGGTCTCATTGCCGCCGACGGACGAGCAGGCATCAAAGGATGCRGATGCCCGTGTCACGGTGCGGCAAGGCAAGGGCGGCTTCACTTTCGGCTACAAGGCACATGTCGGAGTGGATGAGGGCTCTGGCCTGATCCGCAAAGTGATCACGACGCCTGCCAACGTCAACGACACGGTGGTGGCCGATGCCTTGATCTGCGGCGACGAGAAGRCGGTATGGGCGGACGCCGCCTACGACACCCATGCCCGCCGTGCCCGGCTCAAGGCCGCAGGCAAGAAGCCTCGCATCGCGCGCCGCCCCAACAAGCACCATGCACTGCCGCCGCGGCTCAAACATTACAACCGTCTGATCGCCAGACGGCGTGCCGCAGTCGAGACCACCTTCGCCACGCTCAAGAACCGCATGAAGCTGACYACGATCCGCTATGTCGGGCTGGCCAAAGCCACTGCCCAGGTGACGTTAGCGGCGATTGCCTTCAACATGCGCCGATGGGCCGCCATCACAGGATAGGTGCGCCCGCAGTCCGGCCCCACGAGGCCGAACCGCCGCCCGAAAYTCCAAACCAGACACAAGAACTCACGAATACGGGCGATATTCCCGCAATCCCGCTCTCATCCGCGCTCTGCTGCAATTACACAACAGGCCC
>NZ_JBFUGJ010000711.1:0-1137 GCF_056402975.1 Mesorhizobium sp. P3_A9
TCGTCGTACAGGGCGCCGAACCGCTGTTCTTCCTCGACTATTTCGCCACCGGCAAGCTCGATCCCGACCAGGGTGCGGCGATCGTCGGCGGCATTGCCGAGGGTTGCCGACAGGCCGGCTGCGCGCTGATTGGCGGCGAGACGGCGGAAATGCCCGGCATGTATCACGGCAAGGACTATGACCTCGCCGGCTTTGCCGTAGGCGCGGCTGAACGCGGCCAGCTTTTGCCCACCGACGACATCGTCGAGGGTGATGTGCTTTTGGGCTTGGCCTCCTCGGGCCTGCATTCGAACGGGTTTTCGCTGGTGCGCCGCATCGTCGCCACCAGCGGTCTGGCGTGGAACGATCCGGCGCCGTTTAGCGATGACGCGACGCTGGCCGAAGCGTTGCTTGAGCCGACCCGCATCTACGTCAAGTCGATCCTCAAGGCCATCCGCAACACGCATGGCATCAAGGCGCTGGCGCACATCACCGGCGGCGGCTTCCCTGAAAACATTCCGCGCGTGCTGCCCAAGGATTTTTCGGCCGAACTCGATCTCGAAGCAATCGACGTGCCGGCGGTGTTCTCGTGGCTTGCCAAGACCGGCGGCGTGGCGCCGGAAGAAATGATGCGCACCTTCAACTGCGGCATCGGCATGATCCTGGCAGTCGCCTCCGGCCAGGCGGCGCAGGTCGCCGCCGTGCTGCAGGAAGCCGGCGAGACGGTGACGCCGATCGGCCGCATCGTGCCGCGCCGCGACGCCGGCGTCATCTATCGGGGCTCGATCGGCCTATGAGCACCCAGAGAAAACGCACAGTCGTCCTGATATCGGGGCGCGGCTCCAACATGACCGCGCTGATCGCGGCGGCCAGCGACCCGGCCTTCCCGGCCGAGATCGTCGGCGTGATTTCCGACAAGGCGGACGCCGCAGGCCTCGGCGTCGCCCGGGCGCGCGGCATCGCGACACAGGTCATTACCCGCGCCGACCATGGCAGCAAACAGGCGCATGACGCGGCGATCGATGCAGCACTCACGGCCTTCAATGCCGAGATCGTGGCGCTGGCCGGCTACATGCGCATCCTCTCCTCCGGCTTTGTCCAGAAATGGCAGGGCCGCATGATCAACATCCACCCTGCCCTGCTGCCGGCATTCAAGGG
>NZ_JBFUGJ010000712.1:0-1130 GCF_056402975.1 Mesorhizobium sp. P3_A9
CCATCGATCAGGCCGGGAATGATCGCCTTGCCAGCGCAGTCGACAACAGTTGCGCCCTCGGGGATGCCCTGGTTCAGCGCCGCTTTGCCGGCCGCAACGATTTTCTTGCCATCGACAATGACGGCGCCGACTTCGTCGATGCCGCGCGAGGGGTCGACGATGCGGACGCGCTCAAAGACCGTCGTGCTCATGCGCCGCTGCCCTCTTGATTACGGCGGGGGTCGAGCAGCGCTTCCATCACCGCCATGCGCACGGCGACGCCCATTTCCACTTGCTCCTGGATGACGCTTTGCGGACCGTCGGCGATTTCCGAGGCGATCTCGACGCCGCGGTTCATCGGGCCGGGATGCATCACCATCGCGTCGTCCTTGGCGGCCTTCAGCTTTTCGGCATCGAGGCCGAAATAGCGGAAATATTCGCGCACCGATGGCACGAAAGCGCCTTCCATCCGCTCGCGCTGCAGGCGCAGCATCATCACCACGTCGGCGTCCTTGAGGCCCTCGGCCATCGACCGCGTGACGATGACGCCCATTTTCTCGATGCCGGACGGCAGCAGCGTTGAAGGCGCGACGACCCGAACCTGTGCGCCGAGTGCGTTGAGCAGCATGATGTTGGAGCGCGCCACGCGTGAATGCAGGATGTCGCCGCAGATCGCGACAATCAGCTTCGACAGCGGACCCTTGGCACGGCGGATGGTCAGCGCGTCGAGCAGCGCCTGTGTCGGATGCTCGTGCGCGCCGTCGCCGGCATTGACGACGGAGCAGCCGACTTTTTGGGCCAGAAGGGCTGCGGCACCCGCCGATTGGTGGCGGATGATCAATATATCGGGCCGCATGGCGTTCAGCGTCATCGCCGTGTCGATGAGCGTCTCGCCCTTCTTCACCGACGAACTTGCCACCGACATGTTCATGACATCGGCGCCGAGCCGCTTGCCGGCCAGCTCGAACGAGGACTGCGTGCGGGTCGAGGCTTCGTAGAAGAGGTTGATCTGGGTGCGGCCGCGCAGCGTCGAGGTTTTCTTCTCGGACTGCCGCGAAATCGCGACGGCCCGATCCGCCCTGTCGAGCAAAAGCTCGATGTCGGCAGGCGAAAGATCGCTGATGCCCAGAAGATGGCGGTGAGGGTAGAGT
>NZ_JBFUGJ010000713.1:0-1127 GCF_056402975.1 Mesorhizobium sp. P3_A9
GGTGGGCTGCCTTTTTAGCTGACCGGTTGTGAACTCGACGCGATGCCCACGAAACTCGACGTGCCAGCGGATCCTTCCATTGCCGACATACTTCACCAGCCTGTCGATGAGGAATTCGCCATCGGCAAGCATGACGCAGCCTTGGCTGATGCTTTCGAGAATGAACTGACTGTCAGTCGGCACGACGCGGCCTCGTGTAGAAAACTTTCACGCAGCTTAGCCATTGGAACGCACCAGCGGCCACCAATCTTTTTGGTTCTGGAAATCTCGTCTGCCTCAAGCAGCCAAAAGTGACGAGCCGTGCGTGTTCTCGGGGGAAGCTTGTTTCAGGTGCTGCGCATCAGTCAGCCGCGTGCCTTGAGGCCTTCCATCCTGACACGAATGTGCAAACCCTCATGTTACCGTCTGATGGTGATATGTCATCGATCGGATAGCCATCGAAGCAAATGGGAGAGTTCGCCACGTCCAGGATCAACCGCCGCGCCTTGCTTTTCCACTCCGGCAGCGCAGCCGTCGCATCGACGGTTGCGGCAACGGCACGCGGCGCAGAGTCGCCGGGCCGAGACCAGGAACCGTCCCATAGATTGCGAGAGCTGATTGAAGCGCACAGGACGGCATACGCGGCGTTCAGCAACGCGCTGCATGACACAGGCGGTGGCAGCGGCGTCTCCGACAGAGCCAGCCGGGAGGAGGAGAGGGCGCTGCTCGCCATATGCGGCTATGCTGCGGTCGAGGAAGCCGATCGCCTGGCCAAGGCCCGATATCTTTTGCAGATCGAGGCGCGCGGCGAACTCGACCTCCCGGAGCATATGCAGGCCGTTCTTCGATCGACGATGTGGAAGGGATGAGGCGACCGGCGCGCAACCACGACAATGTGATGGCGCTGATGTACGCGCCGGTTGTGGACTGCATATTCACGTAGCGGCAGCCTGCGGAGTTTGGTCGTCGTTAACTTGATGGCCTTGCCCTGGTATTCATCGTGCAACGGTCGCCTCCAAGACTGGCAAGGCTGTCGATGGCGAAATCGTCATCGACTGGGCTTCCCGCCAGCGAAGCTATATGCGTCATGCCGAAGTCAAACCGGCCGGGCTAATCCGACGATATGGCAAGGGTGCGCTGTTCAGCAG
>NZ_JBFUGJ010000714.1:0-1113 GCF_056402975.1 Mesorhizobium sp. P3_A9
GCATGACCGGGCATGGGTTGAGCCAGGTCGAGGCGGCCAAGGCCGACGGGCGCTGGGCGCGCGCCTATGGCAGCGGCAAGGAGATGAAAATCCCTGACGATCTGCAGGCGGCGATCGACGCCGAACCAGCGGCGAAGGCGATGCTGGAAAAGCTCAGCGCGCAGAACCGCTTCGCGCTCGCCTTCCGCACCCACAACATGAAGACCGAGGCCGGCCGCAAGAAGAAGATCGAGACCTTCGTGGCGATGCTGAAGCGCGGCGAGACGATCTATCCGCAGGGCAAGAAGTAGGCGTTCAGCCACCCGAATGCGGATCGATGCTATAAGGGTGGACTGGATAGCCCTGGCCGATCACGTCGCGCACGCGGCCGGTCCATGCGAGGAATGCCGGGTGGTCCGCCAGAGAAAACCCGCAATCCTCGGCGCGGTGGCTGTAGGCATAGATGGCGATGTCGGCGATGGTGAGGTCGCTTCCGGTGAGGAATGGCGTCTCGGCGAGGCTGCGGTTCAGGGCGGCGAGCGTGCGGGCGCCGGCTTCGCGCTTGCCGGCAACCATGGCATCGTTACGTTCGAGCCGCCCGGTCAAGGTCCAGAAGCGCAGCGAGCCGATGACGGGCTCGACATTGTACTGTTCGAAGAACAGCCATTGCATGATTTTGGCGCGCCGGTAGCGATCCGCCGGCAACAACGGCGTGCCTTCGGCGAGGTAGGTGAGGATCGCATTGGATTCGGCAATGGCGCTGCCGTCCTCGAGCTGAAGCACGGGGACTGCGCCGGCCGGGTTGAGTTCGTGGAACGCATCGGTATGGCTCTCGCCCTCGAAAATCGAGACGATGCGGGTCTCGTAAGGGATCTTCAGCAGGCCGAGCAGGACCCGGACTTTCCAGCCATTTTGCGATGGCAGATAATCGTGAAGCGTGAGCATGGCTGGTCCTCGTGATCGGTGAACGATCGCATGGTGCGATGTCTGCGGACACCCGATTCCTGCGCAGTTAATTGATGCACTCCATCGCGCAATGACTGCGATCCAGACCACCTAATAAATCAATTCCGCCCGTGCCATCTTTCCCTGAGACGACATACAGAGGCATCCCATGACCACGCATCCCAACAA
>NZ_JBFUGJ010000715.1:0-1109 GCF_056402975.1 Mesorhizobium sp. P3_A9
ACAGCAACGTTGCCATGTTGATCACCGGCGACAACTCTGTCGGCGTCTTCGGCCAGAGCATCGGCGGCGGCGGCGGTGTCGGCGGCTTCTCCGGCAACTATCTCGGCCTCGACCAGGCACCGGCTGCAAGCAGCATGATGATGATGGCCATGGTCGCAACACCGCAAGGGTTCATGGGTAGCGCCGGCGGTGGCGGTGTCGGTGGTGACGTGAAGTTCGAGCAGACGGCCAACCTCTATGTCACCGGCAAGAACTCCTCGGCGCTGATGGAACAGAGTTCCGGCGGCAGTGGCGATATCGCCGACAATGGCGATATCAACGTCACCATCGCCAAGGACGTGATGATCATCGGCGGCTCAGGCGCCGGCGCTGGTGTCAGCTACCTGGACGGCAGGAACAATGTGCTGACCAACAACGGTTTCGTCGGCGCGGTCACCGGGGCTGATGGTTGCATCCCCGGGGTCGACACAGGTTGCGTGCGCAAGATCGACGGCTATGCCATGCGCGGCGGCGTCGGCAATGATACGTACAACAATTTCAACGACACGATGGGCTCCATCGCCCTCGGCGACGGCCAAAATGCCTTCAACAACGAGAAAGGCGCCATCTACCGGATGGGCGACACAGTCGGTCTTGGGCTGACCGGCCAGTTCAGCAATGACGGCTATGTCGCGCCTGGCGACCTCGACCGCGTCATGACCACCGAAGTCACCGGCAACTGGTCGCAGTCGCTCGGCGGCGTCTATCTGCTCGACCTGGACCTTGATCCCGAGGCGGACCGCATCAATGTGAGCGGGACCGCCGACGTCAATGGCCTGGTCAGCATCAACATCATGAACCCCGGCGCGGCCTCGCCCGGCAACAAGGATTACATCATCCTGGAAGCGCAGGGCGGTGTCACCAACTATGGGCTGGCGCTGGACACCATCCCGAGCGCGGTGGCGCAGTATTCGCTGAAATACACGAACCTGGATGTCATCCTCAATGTCGACATCAATTTCGCCCGTACCGGCCTGACCGAGAACCAGACCGCGGTGGGCTCGGCGATCAATGCGATCCAGACGGATCTGACATCGCCCAACTTTACCAAGATCGCCAATGCGATCTTC
>NZ_JBFUGJ010000716.1:0-1077 GCF_056402975.1 Mesorhizobium sp. P3_A9
CGAGCCACAGGGCGGCACCAGCCGCCAGGCATTTTGCCTTCACATGCATTTCCCCACTCCCATCCACCTAGCTCGTAGGCGCCGCCTCAGCGTGTCCCGCCAGTATCCTGAAAACACTTGCCCTGCTGATGCCCAACGCGGCCACCGTATCGCTAACAGATTTCCCCTCTGCCCGCATCCTCAACACCTCCTTTGCCTTTGCGCGAGCCGTGGGTTGCCTTCCCGCATACTTCCCATCCGCCTTCGCCTTAGCGATGCCCTCGCGTTGCCTCTCCAGCATTAGCTCTCGTTCGAATTCGGCGATTGAGCCCAGCAAGTTCAACATCAGCTTTCCGGTGGGAGTGGCGGTGTCGAGGTTCATCGCCAGGATGCGAAGGCCTGCACCCTTTGCCTTCAAGGCCGCAGTGATCGACACGAGGTCAGCCACGGAGCGTGCTAGGCGGTCCAACTTCGTGACAACCAATGTGTCACCCTCACGCACCCATTCAAGGACTGCGGCAAGCTGTGGCCGATTGGTGGCCACTGAGGAAATCTCTTCGCGAAACACCTTGGTGCATCCCGCTTGCTCTAGGTCGCGAAGCTGCGCCTCAAGGCCGGCCTTTTGATCGGTGGTGGAGGTGCGGGCGTAGCCGACTAGTGTGCTTGTTGTCATGACATTGGGTCTCCCATTGGTGTCTATGTGAGACCACTATGTGAGACTAAGAGGCGAAATGTCAAGAGACCATTCATGTGACACTGCTTGGCAGGCCATTTGGCGGACTCACATGGGCTTGCCCTAATGAGACTGAGCTCGTGAGGAGCGTTTTAGATGCTGCCCTTCGAGGCTGCGCCCGACTAGGCTTCGGCCAAGGCTGTCGCATTGCCGGCCATTTAAGCCGGGTTTGGGGGCACGGGGGGAAGATCGTCGCCGCTCCCACAAGGTTGACCTCTCGCGTGGTTGACCCCAAAAATTGATTTGGCCGCGTATTTGTTGCGTTGGGCGAGGGTGCTGTCTACGCCAACGTAATTCGGTCCGCGTTATCGTTGTTGGCGGGTAGCTGCAATCGCCGTGGATTCACTTGGAGGGTTGGCTAGAAG
>NZ_JBFUGJ010000717.1:0-1067 GCF_056402975.1 Mesorhizobium sp. P3_A9
AGCTTTCCCAATCCTCCCGACAGCTATCTGTCGGCGTTCTCGCAGGGCAGGGAAATGGTCGTCGTGCACATAGAAGAACATACCATGTTTGCTCGCGCCGAATTCTGGAGCAGCGGAAAGAACATCTGGAAAGTATGGCATACCGGCGACAAAAACGTCAGAGACCTTCATGCCACAGGCGACCTTCCGACATCCTTTGAAGGCGTAAGGCAGGAGGCCTTTGCAAAACAGGATGAAGAAGATGCCGAACGCTCAGGAGTCGACGTCGTTTTCGACATTCCTGTCGATCTTGCAAAGGAGTTGACGGGCTTCAGGCATGATGAGGGCGCGCCCGGCCGGCTTTTCTTTGAGCTTGTCGAGAAGCCGGTCCAGAAATGAGCTGACAAGTTTATTGGCATAGCTCTCGGGGACGCAGTTCTTCGAAGGCGACCGCTTGAACCATCACCAAAAGTCCATTGATCCATCAGAACTTTGCGATGGTCTTGCCAAGATTACTGGGCCATAGCGTTGGSCCATGGTCGCTGAAGCAATTSSCCTGGAWGCAGATKCMAARGCCCGTCGMGGCTTCYTGYTGGCGCTSGSCGCCTATCTCTTGTGGGGRYTGCTGCCTTTCTACATGAAGGCGGTSGCGCATCTGCCGCTKGCSGAGGTGATCGCYCACCGCATCGTCTGGTCGGTGCCGATCGCCGCCGCGGTTCTGGTCTGGGCCGGCCGCACGGCGGATTTCAAGGCGGCGATTCGCTCACCCCGCACCATTGCCATGGCGGCGCTGACGGCAGCGCTGATCTCGGTCAACTGGGGCATCTATGTCTGGGCGATCTCCGTCGACCGCACCGTCGAGACCGCGCTCGGCTATTACATCAACCCGCTGGTCGTGGTCGTGGTCGGAGCCGTGCTGCTGGGCGAAAGGCTCGATCGGTTGCAGATCGCKGCKGTSGCGCTGGCGGCGRTCGCSGTCACGSTGCTGACRATCGAGGGCGGCAAGCTGCCYTGGGTRTCGCTGGCGCTGGCTTTCTCTTTCGCCGCCTACGGCTTCTTCCGCAAGACGCTGCCGATTGGCCCGAGCC
>NZ_JBFUGJ010000718.1:0-1066 GCF_056402975.1 Mesorhizobium sp. P3_A9
TTCCGATGCTGACCGATGAAGAGTATCGGGATGTCGTCGGCGACCCAGCAGCGCTATATTTTCAGGTCAATAGGTTCATTTCCCGGCACGGACAATGGACAGAAATGAAGCATCCGGCGGCCGATCGCTATCGCGAGCGGACCGGAGTAACACTTCATCATACTTTATGGCTCCTGCATGTCCGCCGTTCCGACTACGGCCCCGACTGCCCGTCCTGCGCAAAGCCCTACCGGACGCCGCGAGCGAAGTTTTGCGCCGAGTGCGGACACGGTATTCCGTTGAAATAAGCAGGGCCACGCCTATTTGCTTCTCATGAACCGAGGCGGCCCTTGCGGTTGACTTGGCCCAGACCTTCCGATTTACACCGAACCAGCAAAAATCCCGACAGCGCGGACCATTTTCCCATGCTTGAAAAGACCTACGACGCCAAGACCGTCGAGCCGAAGATCGCCAAAGTCTGGGAAGAGGCCGACGCATTTCGCGCCGGCGCAGGCGCCGAGGAGGGGGCTGAAGCCTTCACCATCGTCATCCCGCCGCCCAATGTCACCGGCTCGCTGCATATGGGCCACGCGCTCAACAACACGCTGCAGGACATTCTGGTGCGCTTCGAGCGCATGCGCGGCAAGAACGTGCTGTGGCAGCCGGGCATGGACCATGCCGGCATCGCCACGCAGATGGTGGTCGAGCGCCAGCTGATGGAAAAGCAGATCCACCGCCGCGATCTCACGCGCGAACAATTCATCGAGAAAGTGTGGGAGTGGAAGGCCGAATCCGGCGGTGCCATCTTCAACCAGCTGAAGCGGCTCGGCGCCTCGGCCGACTGGTCGCGCGAACGCTTCACCATGGACGAGGGCCTGTCCAAGGCCGTGCTCGAAGTGTTCGTCACCCTCTACAAGCAAGGCCTGATCTACAAGGACAAGCGCCTTGTGAACTGGGACCCCAAACTGTTGACCGCGATCTCCGACCTCGAGGTCGAGCCGCAGGAAGTCAACGGCAATCTCTGGCACTTCCGCTATCCGATCGAGGGCGAGACCTTCGACGCGGAAAATCTGCAAACCTTCATCAC
>NZ_JBFUGJ010000719.1:0-1059 GCF_056402975.1 Mesorhizobium sp. P3_A9
GGATCGGCGTGCCTATCGCCAGGTCGCGTTTCTTGATGATCGCGGTGGCCGTCTTTGTCGGGCTTGGCCTTGCCTGGTGGGCGGCGACCGGGCTCGAATGGGTGAAGCCGATCTTCCTGCCGTCGCCCGGCAGCGTCGCGACGCAGATCGCCAAGCTCGCGATGGACGGCACACTGTGGCTGGACCTCAGAGCCTCGGCGTACCGCATTTCCATCGGCTTCCTCATCGCCTCGGCTCTGTCGATCCCGATCGGCGTGCTGATCGGCAGTTTCCGCTCCTGGGAGGCGGCCATCGAGCCGCTGGTGGATTTCATCCGCTATATGCCGGTTGTTGCTTTCGTGCCGCTTTCCATCCTGTGGGCCGGCACCGGCGACACGCAGAAATTCCTGATCATCTTCATCGGCACCTTCTTCCAGCAGGTGCTGATGATCATGGACAATGTGAAACGAGTTCCCGCCGATTTCATCGGCCTTGGCCGCACGCTCGGCCTGCCGGATCGCAAGATCCTGACGCGCATCGTCGTGCCCAGCGCTCTGCCGGGCATCTGGGATACGCTGCGCATCAGCCTCGGCTGGGCATGGACCTGGCTGGTTCTGGCCGAGCTTGTCGCGGCTACGTCCGGGCTCGGCTATCGCATCACCGTGTCGCAGCGCTATTTCCAGACCAACACCATCATTGGGTACATCCTTCTGCTGGGCTTGCTCGGCCTCATCACCGATCAGGTCATGAAGGCCCTGGAAAAGGTGCTGTTCCGGCAGGATGGCCACTCGCAATGAGGAACCGCCGATGACTGTTCCCAAATTGCGCATCGCCGGTCTCGACAAGAGCTTCGGCACCGGCGACCGGCGCACGCAAGTGCTGCGCGACATCAACCTCGATCTTGCCGACAATGAGTTCGTCTCGCTGGTCGGCACGTCGGGCTGCGGCAAGAGCACGCTGCTGTCGATCGTTGCCGGACTGCAGGATTTCGACGCCGGCGATCTCAGCATCGATGGCGCGCCGATCCTGCAGCCGGGTCTCGACCGTGGCGTCGTCTTCCAGTCCTACACGCTGCTTCCC
>NZ_JBFUGJ010000720.1:0-1058 GCF_056402975.1 Mesorhizobium sp. P3_A9
CAGTGAGTCAGATCAACAGGGAATTTCAAAATCACGGTCCGCGACGCGGCCTATGGGACATCAACCAACCCGAAGGGTTGCGTGTTTGTTGTCCTCACGCGATTAGCTCATTGCGCAGGAAATTTGCCACTCGCTGCTCAATCTCTTCGGTCGGAACGACTTGCCGGTTGTTCAAAGCTTGATCGACGAAGTCTGGCCGCGAATGCGCGAAAACCATGGCATAGCCGCGTACCCTGCCGGGCAGCATACACCACAGTGGATGGCGACGAGCATCGGGCAGTTCCGCGATGGGCGTTGTACCTGCGAAGTCAAAAAAAACGGGAACACGGCAATTTGCCCAGGCCTCACCAAAACAAAGTGCTGGGAAGGGTGTGATGAAGAAGTCCGGTTTGATGATTTGGCGTCGCGCGGTGTAGCCCTTCTCGAACCTCGGCCAATCGCCCAATAGGCGCGTCCCATCCACGACCCAAACCATGTTTCGGTAGAAAACCTCGCGCGAGATGCGCTCGTCGGGCGTGATGTGAGAGCGCTGAAATTCTAGAACCAATCCATGGTCTGTTTTGACATCGGCGACATGACATTCGCTGTTTGGGGCGACGCTCCTGACTTCCCGCCAAGCAGACGGAAAGAGGCCCTTCCACTGGCGATGCCAAAGCGTCTCGGTCTCTCGCCAAGGATCACAGTCTGGGCGACCTTGATGTGCCCAATGCCAGATGCGACTTGTCCCGCACTTAGCAATCACCGTAGCCTTGCATGTTTCGCATTCGCCGACTTGCTTAGGCGCAGCTTCCTGTCGAACACCATCGATCAACGCGTACTGCAAGACACCCCTCCGAGACACAAACTGCCAGCTTCCTGCCGTCAATGACGCTGCGGCGCGAAACGCCTCTGCCACTCTTCAAGGGACATCTGACCGCCGTCGTACGGCTCGCGCATTGGCTTCCGCTGCGTTGCGGTGATTTCAGCTTTATCGACGATTAGGCCCAACAATTTCGCTTTGCCCATGATGGCCGACACGCCGGCAGAGGGGTTTTTGGTGGCGAGCGCCAGCTCAAGCA
>NZ_JBFUGJ010000721.1:0-1058 GCF_056402975.1 Mesorhizobium sp. P3_A9
GGGCTACATCCTCAAGGATGTGTCGACGGACGAGATTGTCGCCGCGATCGAGACGGTGGCTGGCGGCGGGACATATTTCTCGTCCGGCGTCTCCGACCTGCTGATGGAACGCGCGGCGCAGGACCAGGTGAATCCGCTCACGCCGCGCGAGCGTGACATTCTCGGCCTGATCGTCGCCGGCCAGAGCAACCGGGAGATCGCGGGAGCGCTCGGGATCACGGCCGCCACGGCCGAGACGCATCGCAAGAACCTCAAGAAGAAGCTCGGCATCGCCACGACGGCGGGGCTTATCCGCTACGCCCTCGATCATGGGATCGTATCAAAAACCGGCTGATTCCCGGTCTACCCACTTCTGGGTAGACCCTTGGATTTCGGCACCGCCTCCATCTTGTGAGGACAAAAACGCTGCCATAGGGGTTCACCACGGCTGGCCGTGAAAGGGCGAGCCGTCGGGAGGAATTCACTGTGTCGATGCCATGCCGGAACAACCGCCGATGGGTCGCGAACCTGTCGCCGCGGAGAGCCGCCGCGCGGATGTTTCCACGGCCGGTGACAGTGCCCTGCCTTCCGTGCCGGCAACTGCAACATGGCGGCCCATATCACGGCGCCTGGAAGGTATCTCGACATGGAAAAACCTCGCAGCAAGGCGGCCTTGTGGCTGCTCGTCATTCCGTATTTAGGCCTGCTCTGGCCGCCTTTCTACAATGTCCGCGAGCCGGCCCTGTTCGGCTTTCCCTTCTTCTACTGGTACCAGCTTGCCTGGGTGCCGATCACCGCGACGCTGACCTGGATCGCCTATCGGAGCACGCGCCATGACGACTGAAATCAATCCCGCGGCGCTCGCCGTCTTCATCTTCTTCTTCGTGCTCGTCACGGTCCTGGGCTTTGTCGCCGCCCGCTGGCGCAAGCCCGAGACGCTCGCCCATATCGATGAATGGGGTCTTGGCGGGCGCAATTTCGGCACTTGGATCACCTGGTTCCTGATCGGCGGCGATTTCTACACCGCCTATACCGTCATAGCGGTCCCAGCGCTGGTCTATACGGTCGGAGCCTATGGT
>NZ_JBFUGJ010000722.1:0-1056 GCF_056402975.1 Mesorhizobium sp. P3_A9
GTGCATGGCTGATCGACCGGCTGGTCAGCGCCTTCGAGAAGAAGAACGTCGAGATCCGTCTGCAAGGCCAAAGCGAGATCGCTTCCATCCTGCTCGACGCGGTGAGCGAGGCTGTCCGGCGCGAGCCCGAATCCGCACCGGCGCGGCCGCCCAACATCGTCATTCGCGCCCTGGAGGCGGTTGGACGGCGCGTCTACGAGATGCGCGATGATTTCCTCGCGTCGATGAATATTCTGGGCGCCACCATCCGTGGCGCGCAGATGAAGCTCGGTCGCGGCCATGCCGTCAACCCGGCGGCGATCTTCAACCAGATCGATCGCATGGGCGTCGGCGCCATCCCTGTGGTGGTGCTGATGTCGGCGATTGTCGGCGCCATCGTTGCCCAGCAGGGCGCTTACCAGCTCAGCTATTTTGGTGCCGACCTCCTTGTCGTCGATCTGGTCGGCGTGCTGATCCT
This sequence comes from Mesorhizobium sp. P3_A9, assembly GCF_056402975.1. Taxonomy (NCBI): domain Bacteria; kingdom Pseudomonadati; phylum Pseudomonadota; class Alphaproteobacteria; order Hyphomicrobiales; family Phyllobacteriaceae; genus Mesorhizobium; species Mesorhizobium sp. P3_A9. The sequence goes on from NZ_JBFUGJ010000722.1 coordinate 458, forward strand.
GCGCGAACTCGGCGTGCTGATGACGGCAATCATGATCGCCGGCCGCTCCGGCAGCGCGATCACCGCCGAGATCGGCTCGATGAAGATGCGCGAGGAGGTCGACGCGCTCAAGGTTATYGGCCTCAACCCGATCGGCGTTCTGGTGTTTCCGCGGCTGGTTGCTCTTGTCATCGCGCTGCCTTGCCTGACCATCATCGCCAATTTCGCCGCACTTGGCGGCGGTATGGCCGCCGCCTGGCTTTATTCGGGCATTACACCAGCGGCGTTTATTGACCGGCTGCGCATCGCCATCGATCTCAGCACTATCTTTGCCGGCCTGATCAAGGCGCCTTTCATGGCCATGATCATCGGTACGATCGCCTCGGTCGAAGGCATGAARGTCGGCGGYAGYGCCGAATCGCTSGGMCARCACGTSACCGCCTCGGTGGTGAAGTCGATCTTCGTCGTCATCATCCTSGATGGGCTTTTCGCCATCTTCTACGCRGCGATCGCGTTCTGACAGATGGCGGAGGGCAATGGCATCATCAAGATGAAGGAAGTGGACGAGAGCGAAATCGTTCTTTCCGTGCGTGACGTCACCGTTGCTATCGACGGAAAGC
>NZ_JBFUGJ010000723.1:0-1051 GCF_056402975.1 Mesorhizobium sp. P3_A9
CATCTGGACCGGTCTTGGCGCCGCCACCAGCGCTGTGGTCGAGCCCGACCGGCATCACTACGACATTGTCGACGGGCTTGCCGATCCGGCGCATGCGCTGACGCGGGCCTTGCTCTCGGAATAGCCGAGATCATTTTTCCACGTTATCAGCGGCTTATGTGGCAGTTCTTCAGCGCAACATCAGCACGTTGCAGGAGTCTCCTGCAGCGGAAGCAGGGGCAAACGGGGCGCGCACGATCAGTCCGTTGGCGTCGGCCAGCATCCTCAGCATGGAAGAATCCTGGATGCTGAACGGCGTCGCCACCAGCCCGCCATCGTCTTCCCTGACCACCGCCCGCACATAATCCTGGCGAAGATCGTTGGCGTGCATTGCCGCGCCCAATCGGGCCGGACGGATGTCCTGGCGATGATTGCGACCGCCGAGCCTCGCCAGAAGCGGCTTCAGGAACAATTGCGAGCAGACCAGGCTCGCCACCGGGTTGCCGGGCAGGCCGATGCACCTGATAGCGCCGAGGCGGCCGAACATCAGCGGCTTGCCGGGGCGCATGGCGATCTTCCAGAAGCCGAGCGTCATGCCTTCGCCGGTCAGCACGTCATGGATCAGGTCGTGATCGCCGACCGAGGCGCCGCCGAGCGTGACAATGATATCCGCACCGGCCGCGACCGCTTTTTGCACCAGCGCGGCAATTGCCTCCTTGCGATCGGCGGCAATGCCGAGATCGAGGGCACGAGCGCCGACCGATTGCGCGGCAGCGGCGACGCCGTAAGCGTTGGACGAGATGATCTGGTCSGGSCCGAGTTCGCTGCCCGGCGGCAACAGCTCGTCGCCGGTGGCGATGATGGCGACCAGCGGCCGTTTCACCACGTTTACAGTGGGATGATTGGCCGATGCTGCCAGTGAAAGCGCCGCCGGGTCGAGCAAGCGGCCTTTATCCAGCAAGACGTCGCCTTTGGAAAAGTCGAGACCGATGCGGCGGATGTTGCGCCACTCCGCGGTGGGCTCGATCACTTCGATATGGCCGCCACCGAGATCGCGGACGTTCTCCTGGAT
>NZ_JBFUGJ010000724.1:0-1044 GCF_056402975.1 Mesorhizobium sp. P3_A9
AGGTGCCGTGGATGACCGAGCCGATCGTTGCGGCGCTGTCGAGATTGGCATTGGTGTTGCCGGCCGCGACGCCTGCGACGGTTGCGCCATCGGCGCCAAGCACGTCGACACCGGTGACCGGCGCGGTGGTGCCGACCGCGGTGATGACGTTGCCGGTCTCGGCGGTGAACTGGTTGGCGGCGAGGCTGTCGGTGTCGGCATGGGCTGTCGGCACATCGTCGACGATGTTGATGACCAGGTTGCCGGCCGGAGCGCTGTCGCCGTCGGCGTCGGTGACGACGACCGCGAACGAGGTGCTGGTGTTGTCGCCCGAAGTGTTGGTGGTGAGCGTGTAGGCGTAGCTGATCGAGCCGACACCGGTGTTGGCATTATAGACATAGCTGGCCGTCATCGAGCCGGTGGCGTCGGTGAAGGTCTGCGGCACGCCGGTCAGGACATGGCCGCCGAGCGAGACGGTCTGGATGCCGTCTGGCGAGGTGAAGCCGATGGTGCCCGAGGTGGTCTCGGTGGTGTTGGAGTTGTTGTTGGGATTGCCGTCGGCGATCTCGCCGGAGCCGGCCGGCAGGCCGGTATGCGGCGGCAGGCCTGCTTCATAGACGGTGGTCGAGGCGAGCCCCGGCGCCGGGATGTTGTCGGTCGGCGTGGAGTCGCTGACCGAGATGGTCAGCGTGGTGTGCGACAGGTCGCCGTCGCCGTCCTTGATGGTGTAGGTGAAGACGTCGCTGACACCGCCGGGCGAGCCGGGGTTGCGGAGGTAGCTGTAGTCGCCATTGGCGCCGAGCGTCAGATCGCCATAGGTGCCGTGGATGACCGAGCCGATCGTTGCGGCGCTGTCGAGATTGGCATTGGTGTTGCCGGCCGCGACGCCTGCGACGGTTGCGCCATCGGCGCCAAGCACGTCGACACCGGTGACCGGCGCGGTGGTGCCGACCGCGGTGATGACGTTGCCGGTCTCGGCGGTGAACTGGTTGGCRGCGAGGCTGTCGGTGTCGGCATGGGCTGTCGGCACATCGTCGACGATGTTGATGACCAGGTTGCCGGCCG
>NZ_JBFUGJ010000725.1:0-1041 GCF_056402975.1 Mesorhizobium sp. P3_A9
CCGGCACCGTCTATGCAGGTGCGGCACTGACGATGCTGGCGCTTTGGATCAGAGGCTCGAGCGAGAGAAAGGCGCAAAATGTCTAGTCCGCTCGCATCAGCCCCCGGCGGGGTCGCCATGGCCACGGTGTTTATCGTCGTGGCTTCCGCCGCGTTTGTCACGACCAGTGTCGTGCGTGACAACCATACCAGAGCTGCCATTGCCAGGGTGATGACCGGGGGCGATCCCGGTCGAGCGCCGGCGATCTTTCGTCGCTATGGCTGCGCCGGATGTCACACGATCTCCGGGATTCCTGGGGCGGACGGCCAGGCTGGGGCGCCGCTGACGGAACTGTCGAAGCGCGTCTATATCGCGGGTGCCCTGGAAAACCGTCCAGACAATCTGGTCGCCTGGATCGTTTCGCCGCAGCGCTTCTTCCCGCAGACGGCCATGCCGCAATCGGGGATTTCTGAACAGGAAGCGCGGGATCTTGCAGCGTATCTTTATGCCCAATGAACCTATGGGTGTGGGGTTGCGACCGGCGGAAGCGCTTTGATGTAGTGCGCGATCGCCTCGCGGTCGCCTTCAGGCAGCATGGCGGTATTCGTCACCACGTCGGCCATGGACGATCCCACCCGGCCGTGGTTGGGCGTCTCTCCGGTTCTAAGCATCGTGGCAATATCGGTCTCGGTCCAAGCGCCCAATCGTTCCTGAGTAATGTTGGGCACGAACCCGGTGCCTTGCGGGTCGATGCCGCCGGCAAACAGCGTATCGGACCGGATTGCTCCAAACGCATTTCGGCTGGAGTGGCATTCCGCGCAATGAGAAACGGTTTCGACGAGGTATGCGCCGCGATCAGGCATCGTCTTGCCTTCTGCGTTCGCAGCCGACCGGCCCTGGCGGAAAAACATCAGCTTCCAAAATCCGACGGACCGGCGAATGCTGAACAGGATTGCGGGATCGTGCGGGGGCACACGTCCGGACACTTTTGGCAGCGTCATGAGATAGGCGTAGACATCGTTGATGTCGGCGACGGTCATGCCGGTGAAGCTGGTGTAGGGG
>NZ_JBFUGJ010000726.1:0-1040 GCF_056402975.1 Mesorhizobium sp. P3_A9
ACGTGAAGACGATCACCCTGTCCTATACGATGTTCCCGGTCGAGAAGACCAAGCCCGTCGCCTCTTCGGAGCCGGTCCAGGGCAACACCAAGACAATTTCCAATACCGAAGCAAATCTCGGGGGTTGATATGGCAGACGCGCACGCAAAACCACAGCATGACTATCATCTCGTCGACCCGAGCCCGTGGCCTTTCCTGGGCTCGATAGGGGCGCTCGTCATGGCCTTTGGCGGTGTCGCCTTGATGGAGTACCTGAAGGGCGGCTCCTTCCCGATCTTCGGCTTCAACATCGCCAATCCATGGCTGTTCTTCATCGGCATCGTGATCGTGCTCTACACCATGTTTGCCTGGTGGTCCGACACGATCAAGGAAGCGCATGAGGGCCATCACACGCGCGTCGTGTCGCTGCATCTGCGCTACGGCATGATCATGTTCATCGCCTCGGAGGTGATGTTCTTCGTCGCCTGGTTCTGGGCCTATTTCGACGCCAGCCTTTTTGCCGGCGAGGCACAGAACTACGCACGCCACACATTTACCGGTGGCGTCTGGCCGCCGAAGGGCATGGAAGTTCTCGATCCCTTCCACTTGCCGCTCTACAACACCATCATCCTTCTGTTGTCGGGCACCACGGTCACCTGGGCGCACCATTCGCTCATCCATGGCGATCGCAAGGGCCTGATCAACGGCCTGGTGCTGACCGTCGGCCTCGGCATGCTGTTCACCATGGTGCAGGCCTACGAGTACATGCACGCTCCGTTCGGCTTCAAGGATTCCATCTACGGCGCCACCTTCTTCATGGCGACCGGCTTTCACGGCTTCCACGTCATCATCGGCACCATCTTTCTGCTGGTCTGCCTGATCCGCGCGATGAAGGGCGACTTCACCCCCAAGCAGCATTTCGGCTTCGAAGCGGCGGCCTGGTACTGGCACTTCGTCGACGTGGTCTGGCTGTTCCTGTTCGCCTCGATCTATGTCTGGGGATCAGTCGGCGCGGTGATCGAAGGCCACTGATCCGGCCTTCGGAGCAATTCCAGGAAAAG
>NZ_JBFUGJ010000727.1:0-1039 GCF_056402975.1 Mesorhizobium sp. P3_A9
GACTTATTGCGGTGTCGGTGGGGCGGAGGGTCCGGCCGTGACCGATCTCAGATTGCCTTTCTTGACCAGGACAGGCCGGTCATAAATCTTCTTCATGATGCACGCTCTCCACTATATCCCGTCACGATAGTGACACATCGTGATCGTCTGTCAATGTTGTGCTGGGGATAGTCGAGGTTATCCCAACCAGAACATCGGGAGACTCTGCCTACAGGATGCCGATTGCTTCGGCCCGATTGGGCAGAGATCGGCACTCTAAAGCGCGGCTCGACATGCTTAAGCCGTTGTTTCTATGAATGCCCCTGGTCCGGACCGGGAAGCTTCCAGTGATATACATGAGGACAGGAAGTGAGGGCGGCGCTTTGCGGTATAGGCCGGCGCTGATAATCTTATCCAAATCCGCGGGCGGAGAGCGCGATGAACAGATTGGCTGACAGGTTGCTGGCGCTTGCCTTGGTTGTGGTCGCCATCGGGTGCCTGGCGCGGGTCTATCCGCTCGTCGTTACTGGTGCCGTTGGCTGGCAGGACTTTTTCGCACTGCCCTCGGATGCGTCCTCCTTGCGGTTGACCGGGCTCGTTCTGGCGGCATTCGCCTGCCTGGCCGGCGCCTTGTTGTTCTGGGCCGGCCTGTTGCCCGGGCGGCCGGCGCATGCTGCCGGAACGCCGCTGTTTGGCCGCGCGGCGGAAGTGCAGGAGACCGGCAGGCCCGGACTGCGCAAGATCTTTCTCGCCTTGCCATTGATTGTGGTGGCGGCGCTGGCCATCGACCGGTTCGGCCCGTGGGGTGGCGGCGAGGTGGCCAGCCAGCCGAATGAACCGAAGATTGCCGAACCCAAACCTGTTGAACCCAAGCCTGATGAACCGAAACTTGCCGAACCCAAACCCGCCGAGCCGAAGGGCCAGGATGTCGCCAGTGCGCCGCCGGTTCCCGAGCCGGCACCTGYGCCAGCCCCGCCAGCGGCGCCACCTGCTCCACCGCCGGTAGCCGTCAGCCCTCCGGCCGCACCGGCACCCGCAGCGCCGCCCGTGGTCTTAGCTC
>NZ_JBFUGJ010000728.1:0-1026 GCF_056402975.1 Mesorhizobium sp. P3_A9
GCCTCAATCTTGCTCCATGTCGACAGATGTCGGCGACGCACTACCTGAATAAACTGCAATGTGGAGAATGGACGATGGGGAAGGTGCTTCAGTACATCGTGAAGTTCCATTTCCGAAATATCTGCAGCCACTTCCTTCTTCTCCTCAACGTAACACGCATCGATATTCAAATTGGCGTTTTTTTCGGCACTTCACGTCATACCTCTTACTACAGAATTCCTAAGATGGGTGGTGTAACGATTTTAATTAAGTGAAATTTCCCCCACAGAAAATTTCTCTTTCGCTTCCTCGTCACCATTTACCCAATCTGCAAACAGTTTTGCCATGCCAGCAGAAGTGTCATGCCAAATATCATCTCTATTGCCAAGTTGGGCTGCGAGATCGCATAACTTCAAGCGCCCGATAGTTTTGCTTTCCATCTCATTTCTCTTGAAGAAGAAGCAGGTAGATCCCTTTAGATTTCTATAGATAACCTTAGAAATATCATCGTTGCATACAATAGCGAATGAAAACTCGGGGCGTAAGCGTATAAAGTCCACGACCACGCCAAGGAAACGGATTTCAATCGCGCCACTTTCTATTAGCGGGAATATAGCCTTATATCCGGGTAGTTCACGTACCGTCTCAGTATCCGCCCTTCGCATGTCTTCATCGCCAAACAATTCCTCGCAGAACTCTCGTATCAATGCGTCCAGCATATTAAAGTTATTTTCGAGGTATGTTTTGGTTTGAGTATTGTTATTCCGAGAGGCGTCTTGCAAGCCTGCTGTCTCAAACCCACCTGACGGCAGGAACTGCAATGCTCCCGGCGATATCGCCACCTGATTGCCCCTTTGGCCATAGCCAACGACCCAATTGTCGTCATAACGAGAGACGCAGAAACCTTGAATGCTGATGAGAGAGCAGAATTCGCTTCCGCTCTTGAATGACAGTTTATATCCACCATCGGAATCGGGGGTCACGTTCAAATGTTGCCAGTCGCCATTATTCAATCGATCGATATTTGTTTCTCCGCGTACCGATGCC
>NZ_JBFUGJ010000729.1:0-1025 GCF_056402975.1 Mesorhizobium sp. P3_A9
GGCCTATTTCGCGTGCCTTGCACCCCAAGCCGTTCATCCCCTTGCCGGGAGGCGGGACCCTCATTCGCAGGACCTACGCCCGCGCAGCCGGACTTGCAGGCGTTGATCAAATTGTGACGGTCACCAATCGCGATCTGCTGTTCCTGACGGCGGACGAGTATGCGGAGGTGGCGGCGCCAGGTGTAAGGAACACGTTCCTGCTGGAGCCTTTCGGCCGTGACACGGCAGCCGCGGTCGCGCTCGCTGCGTTGCAGGTCGCCCGCGACAATCCAGACGCGGTTCTGGTTGTGCTGCCTGCGGATCACCTGATCATGGACGAAGCAGGCTTTGGCGCGGCCGTGGCGAAGGCGGCGGCGATCGCGGCCACGGGACGGATCGTCACGTTTGGCATGAAGGCAGAAAGCCCTGAAACGGGGTTTGGCTATATCGAGGCCGAGGGAGATACGGTCCTTCGGTTCGTGGAAAAGCCGAATGCGGAACGAGCGGCCCAATTCATCGCCAGCGGTCGGTTCTTCTGGAATTCGGGCATGTTCTGTTTTGCGGCCCGCTCCATGATCGCCGCGATGCAGGAACTGTGTCCGGATGTGTTGTCCAATGCGCGCACGGCGCTTGAGGCGGCCAGGACAAGCGAGGCCGCGGACCGCACCACTGTTGAGATAGACAAGGATGGTTTCGCGGCTGTTCCTGCTGTTTCCATCGACTATGCGGTCATGGAGAAAGCAAAGAACGTGGGTTTCGTGCCCTGCAGTTTCGATTGGTCCGACATCGGCTCCTGGACCGTTTTGTCGAAGCTTGTTCCCGCCGACGACAACGGCAACCGCACGATCGGCGAGACAATACTCCATGGCGTGACCAACTGTTACGTGCACAGCGAAGACCGGCTTGTCGGTCTTGTCGGCGTTTCGGATCTGTTGATCGTCGACACGCCGGATGCGCTTCTTATTGCCCACAAGGACAAGGCGCAGGAAGTCAAGGACCTCTACAACCGCCTCAAGGCGGAGGGGCATGAGTCGGCAACCGTGCAT
>NZ_JBFUGJ010000730.1:0-1025 GCF_056402975.1 Mesorhizobium sp. P3_A9
CATGCACGCCCTCCACTTTGCCGCCCTTCYTCTTCCATACCCGGCCGGTGATGATGGTGACCGGGCGCTCCTCATTGTCGTTCACGGGCTGATTCCTGTTTTTTGCCAAAGATACTGGGTGGGCGAGGGGATTTGGGCTGCTCATGCCGACTTTTCGCATGAAGCATGGCTTTGCAACAGTCGAACGCGGGTCACTTTCTTCCTCGCGCTTGCAAAACGGCGAAAGAAAATTACATGCGGTTTTCGCATAGCTGCCAAGCCCCGGCTTCGATGCAATATTTGCCACACCGGGGTTGACGGTTCGCGGGCTTACGAGTAGAAGCCGGCCAGTCAGAACCGATGTGAGGCTCTCCCTTCCGAAGCGACACGCTTTGGAGTTTGCCTCAAACAGGGTTCGTTTTACGAGCGAAAAGACATTTCCGGCGTGCACGAAGCGGCTTCCGCTTCCTCTGCCATTTGTTCGGGCAAGACCGCGAGGCGCGGTTTATGGCCCGAATTTGCGTATGGAAATGACGCTTTGAGCGGCCCTGACCGGGCGAGACACGGAATTGAGAGACAAGAGGGTTTAATGCCTACCGTCAACCAGCTGATCCGCAAGCCGCGCATTGCGCCGGTGAAGCGCAACAAGGTCCCGGCCATGCAGCAGAACCCGCAGAAGCGGGGCGTCTGCACGCGCGTCTATACAACGACGCCGAAGAAGCCGAACTCGGCGCTGCGCAAGGTGGCCAAGATCCGCCTGACCAATGGTTTTGAAGTGATCGGGTACATCCCCGGCGAAGGTCACAACCTTCAGGAACACTCCGTGGTGATGATCCGCGGCGGCCGCGTCAAGGATCTTCCGGGCGTTCGCTACCACATCATCCGCGGCGTGCTCGACACGCAGGGCGTGAAGAACCGCAAGCAGCGCCGTTCGAAGTACGGCGCCAAGCGTCCGAAGTAAGATTTTCCGGCCCTTGCGCTGCTTGTTTGGGTCTGGATTTGATTTTGAGAGTCAAATGCCATGTCGCGTCGTCTCAGTGCAGAAA
>NZ_JBFUGJ010000731.1:0-1021 GCF_056402975.1 Mesorhizobium sp. P3_A9
GACCTGTGGTTCTACCTCCCCACAAGGGGGAGGTAGAAGCCGCGTTGCAAAGCCTCAAAAAATCGCCCCCTGATACAACACCGCCCCCGCCTCCCCCGGAGCAAACCGCCTGGCCAGCGTGCGAAACGCACTGTGCACGCCGTCACGGTCGATATTGCAGCTTCTCAGATGCCGCACGGCAAGCGTCGGGTCGAAGGCGCTGCGGCCGTGCAGGACACGCTGATTGTCGAAGACCAGCACCTCCCCCGGCTGCAACTGGTGCTGGAACTGGTTCTGCGGATCGCAGATCAGCCGCGTCAGTTCGGCCAGCGCCTCGATCAGACCGTCGATCCGGTCCAGAGGCGCCCATTGCGGCGCGAGGCAGCGGTCATTGTAGCGGATGCCGGTGACGGCGCCCGCCGCATCGAGGCTGATGACATGCGCCTCGGCGCTGAAGAAGACCTCGCCAGCGTGTTCGCGGTGGAAGGTGACGCCGTGCCGCGTCAACAGGTCGAACAGGTCAGGCGTGCGCGTCCGCATCCGTTCGGCGACATGAAAGCCGTCGACAATCAGCGACGTGCCGCCGGTGCCTGCCCCCGTGCGGATGGCGTGGAAGAAGATGAAGCCCGGCGGCGCATAGCGGAACGGCTCGTCGGTGTGCGGGATCTGCGCCCGCGCCGTCTCGCCCGCCACCCGCGCATCCGGCCGCGAGATCAGGTTGAAGACCTTGCCGTAGCTGGTCTCGCGGATCGGTCCGTAACGGCCGGCGACCCGCGCCGTGGCCTCCGTCTCGGCCGGAACGCCGGTCAGCATGGCGATGCCGTGATCGCGCAACGCCCTGAGCGACTGGAACAGCGCTTCGTCATCCGCGACCACCGCATCGAAGGCGAAACGGCCGAGCCGTGCGGACAGATCGCTGTTCCACGTCTGCGGCTGGAAACGGTCCGGGCCTGAACTGCCTATATGGGCAGCAAGGAAATCCGCGCCGTAGTGCGAGACATGGCCATCCTGCCAGATGGCGATGACCTGCCCGGGCGTGGAG
>NZ_JBFUGJ010000732.1:0-1003 GCF_056402975.1 Mesorhizobium sp. P3_A9
GCGGCGGTGCGACATCAGGAGATGGCGCTGCCTGCGGTAGAGACCAATTGCCGGTGAGGCCGCCGTGGGGACACCCGGACAGGATCTACCCCACCATGTGAAGGCACGGAACCTTTCGCCCGCACCAGAAGCCAATAGGACTAAGGAGCCTGGAATGAAAACTCTGGCCGATATTTTTGAGCACACCCTCCAGGACATGTATTTCGCGGAGAACGCGATTACCAGGGCCCTGACCAAGGTAGCTGCAGCCGTGAAGGACGCCAAGCTGAAGAAGGCGGCCGAGGACCATCTTGAGGAAACAAGGGGACAGATCAAGAAGCTCGAGCTGGTGTTCAAGTCGATAGGCAAGAAGGCGTCTGGCGAGAAATGCGACGCGATAGAGGGGCTCATCAAGGAAGCCAGCGGATTGATGGAGGAAGCGTCAGGGGCCGCCCTGGATTGCGGTCTGCTGGCAGCCTGTCAAGCAGTCGAGCACTATGAGATATCCCGGTACGGCTCGCTGCGGGAATGGGCAAAGGACCTCGGGCATGATCAGGCTCACAAGTTGCTGAGCGAGATCCTCGACCAGGAAAAAGCCACCAACAACAAGCTAACGAACCTTGCGGTTACGTCGATCAACAGGACAAATTGATCCCGGCATGTCCCGCTGCGAGCACCGATTTCTGGCTAAACGGGGCTCGGGAACGTCCGCCAGCGCCTCGTCCTGGTTCGATCTCCGCCGCGCTGTCCTGTGGGGCAAGCGCGAAGGCGAATGTAAATATGCACATGGGTGGCAACCAACCGCGCTGCCGCAAGTTGACCTACGCTGGTTGATCCCAGCACCACTCCAGACCTTGGCCCGCTGCTCTCYGTTCAGAGTGGCGGGCTTTTTGCCGTAATGGACCTCATACCACGCACTATACGCATCGCTGGCGGCGTCCCACTGCTGGCCCGAGGACCGCAATGCTCCGGCTGGCCCGCTTATCGCAGGCGGACTCACCGGGCCGCAGACCCACACACAGCC
>NZ_JBFUGJ010000733.1:0-990 GCF_056402975.1 Mesorhizobium sp. P3_A9
CTGCGGAAGTGTCGATCTGAGATCCAATTACCAGCCAGGAACAAAATGCTGCCCCGGTCTTTTTATCCTGTAGAAGGCCGTAAGGAGGAATTCGACGCGGGCTGGTTTAATAAACAAGGCGGATTTATGCAGTTTATCGAATTTGAACAGCTCGCAATACAGGGATATTCATTCGAGTTGAGAGACGGAAATACTTCCCGGCCAAAATTGCGCATTACATGTGGAGAATATGCTACAGATTGGGAGGGGGTCGACATCCCGCAAATTTACATGCCTGAGACCTAAACAGAGGCAACATGGCAATGTACAACGACGGCCAAGTAGCCGGTTAATTTCGCCGGTCACCCGGGGGGCTCGCATGGAAAATGAGCAGGTCGGCACTTTCAGGGACGGCGTCACCTACATCAATTGGGAAATCCTGCGAAAGAAGCGCTTCGCCAAGAATATGTGCCGCCGCGGCCGCCAGATTGGCCCGACAACGTAACGCCCGTCAGTATCACCGGATTGGGGCTTATCGGGCTCGACGAGAAGACGAACGAAATGTTCTGGGACGGGAAGCGGCTCATTACCGAGAAGCGATTCACGGATTTTGAGCGCCGCCTGGCAATTGTCGGTCTGTTCATTGCTGGCATCGGCGTCGCGGCCACGGTGGTTCAGGCGTGGGCTGCCGTCGCTTCTTTGCCCTAGCTAGTCTAATCCGGGTGAAGTTCGTCACGCTCCACATTGGCGTGCTTGTCGCCACCCTGGTCGCTGCCGGAGAACAAGCGCGGGCCGATCGGAGGCCTGATCTTCGGCAGGCGATGGAGGGCACCACCTACCGCACGCAAAAGCATTTAAGGAAGCTAATGTTCCCTCAAGTCCGCCGGATAATTCAATTCCAACCCTCAATTTCTCGGCAGGTTGTGGATCTCCAACCGAACCGGCCCGCCTCTGTCGCAGCTCGTGCAGAAAAGCGCCCTCTCGTCGCTGCTGAACAGCGCACCCTTGCCA
>NZ_JBFUGJ010000734.1:0-988 GCF_056402975.1 Mesorhizobium sp. P3_A9
AGTTGGTATAGAGCCCGAAGACCAGGGCCGGCAGTGTCTGCAGGATCCAGATGCCGCCGAGCAATTGCAGATCGAGCGCGAATTGCGTCGGCAGGAAAATGATCACCAGCAGGGCGCCGACCTTCACCACCAGCGAGGTCATCTTGGCGACCTTGGCTTCACCGGCGTCGCTCACTTGCGGATTGACGTAGGCTTTCCAGAAATTGCGAGTGAAGAGATTGGCCGCGCCAATGCTCATCACCGCCGCCGGGACAAGGGCGCCGATCGCGATCGCAGCGAAGGCGAAGCCTGAGAACCACCCTGAAAACAGCACCTTGAACAGGGTTGGAACGACATCGGTCGCACTGTCGAGTTTGAGATTGGCGGCATGCCCCATATAGCCGAGCAGCGCCAACAGGCCGAGCAGCAGCGTGTATGCCGGCAGCAGGATCGCATTCTTACGGATCGTGTTGCCGCTGTTCGAGGCGAAAATCCCGGTCAGCGTATGCGGATACATGAAGGCTGCGAGCGCCGACCCGAGGGCGAGCGTCGCATAGGCGACATACTGGTTGCCGCCGAGAAGCAGGTTGCCGGAACCCTTGGCCTGGAAGGCCGCATCGGCCGAGGCGAAGACATTGGCATAGCCACCGAGCTTGGAAGGGATAAGCGCGACAGCGGCGATCACCACGATGTAGATCATGATGTCCTTGACGAAGGCGATCAGGGCAGGCGCGCGCAATCCGGCCGAATAGGTATAAAGCGCCAGCACGATGAAGGCGATCGCAAGCGGCAGTTCACCGTGCAGGCCGAGCGCCTTCAGCACCGCCGTCATGCCGACGAGCTGAAGCGCGATGTATGGCATCGTCGCGATGACGCCGGTTGCAGCAACCGCGAGTTCGAGACCGCGCGATCCATACTGGCCATGGACGACGTCGCCGGCCGTGACATAGCCGAACTCCTTGGCCCGTTTCCAAAGAACCGGCATGACCATGAAGACAAAGGGATAGAC
>NZ_JBFUGJ010000735.1:0-981 GCF_056402975.1 Mesorhizobium sp. P3_A9
GCCGTCCTTGATTGATGGTGTAGGCGAACACGTCGGTGCCCGAGGCGTTCGGGTTGGCATGGTAGCTGTAGCCGCCATTGGCATCGACCGTCAGCACGCCATAGGTTCCCGTCACCGTGGAGCCGGCGATGCCCGTCCAGGCGATCGAGGCGATGCCGTCGGCGCCGGCCGTATCGGCCGCACCGGTGCCGTGGGTGCTGGTCCCGGTCTCGACATTGCCGGTCACCGTCTCGCCCGACTGTGCGGCGTCCGTGTCGGCCTTGGCTGTCGGCACATCGTCGACGATGTTGATGGAGATGGTCGAGGTGTTGGTGTTGCCGAGGCTGTCGGTGACGGTATAGGTGAAGACGTCCTTGCCGGCCTCGAYGTTGGTGCTGTTGTTGGCGTCGGGCGTGGTGTCGAAGGGCTTGGTCAGCGTGTAGGTGTAGTGACCGTCCTGGTCGATCTGCAGCACGCCGTATGTGCCCTGCACCGTGACCGGGACACCGGCGACGGCCGATGAGGTGGCGCCTGCGATGTTGGTGACGTGCGGGYTGTTGGGATCGCCCAGCGTCAGCGTGCCGGCCACCGTCTCGGCGGTGCTTCCCGGATTGGATCCGGTCACCGCCGAAGCGGCGAGATCGCCGATGGCGCTGGTGTCGAGGGCTGCTTCGTCAACCTGCGCCGTCGCCGCGACCGGCTGTGGCTGGCCGTTGGTGACCGTGATCGTCAGTGTCGAGGGCGAGGTGTCGCCGTCGCCGTCCTTGATGGTGTAGGCGAACACGTCGGTGCCCGAGGCGTTCGGGTTGGCATGGTAGCTGTAGCCGCCATTGGCATCGACCGTCAGCACGCCATAGGTTCCCGTCACCGTGGAGCCGGCGATGCCCGTCCAGGCGATCGAGGCGATGCCGTCGGCGCCGGCCGTATCGGCCGCACCGGTGCCGTGGGTGCTGGTCCCGGTCTCGACATTGCCGGTCACCGTCTCGCCCGACTGTGCGGCGT
>NZ_JBFUGJ010000736.1:0-979 GCF_056402975.1 Mesorhizobium sp. P3_A9
ACCCTCCTTCGTGCGCCTTGCCCATCCGGACGAGACTGCTCATGAACGATGCTTTTTTGGCGCTACCCTGATTGTTGACACGTCAAGGCCAGGCGCGTGCATGGGGCGCAACTCACTGCTCCGCGAATAACGAATGATATACGGCCAGCGCGTGCGGTAAGCGCCACCAAGCCGCGTGCAGCTCAGTCCACCGGCGGCTCAATGACCCCAAAATCCACGGACTTTGCAAGCCGATCCCCGCCCTTGCCAGGTGCAATTTGGCCAAGTCGAAGCAACTCCCGCACGGCGTCAGAACGGGTCGGCATTCGTCTGTCGTAGCGCCATGCGTCGAGAACTGCGAGTTCTTCCGCATTCAGCATGATCTGGAGACGGTAGGTACGCTTGGGAATTGTCATCAGCTCTCGTTTTGCCGTTTTTCCGGCTTCTGTGACTTCGTTGCTTCTCCAGCGAGCGCACTGAGATCGGCTGCCCCTTTCGAGGCAGCCGAATGAATGAGTATGCGGAAAAAGTCAGGCATGGGCGAGTTTAACGCTGGCCGTTGCGCCCATTCCACCTGGCGCGCGCGGGCGCGGCGCGATTGATGCCGGGCACGGTGGCGGGTCATTGTCGTCATCGCGGCCGAAGAACCTGCCGCTCCGTCGCCAGGGCGCGCCACGACGTGAAGAGGACCGCCAAGGCAGCACTCGGGCCGCAATTCCCTCTCCCGCCTCGGGCATCGCGTCCAATGCGTTCAAAGCGCTCAGAATGCGCTCGACAGGGACAAGCGTCCCATCGTCCAGCCGGCGTATCGTCGGCTCGTTTTCCACCGCATAACTGTCGGATGCCCACGAGGCAAGCAGAGCCCGTTTCTCGGCACGGCTGAGACCTGGATGGTTGACCACCTTGGCCGGATCATCGAACAGGCACAGAAAGGCTTCGAGCTTGCCGGATCTTGGCGAGGAATGTGCCGGTATTTGATAGCGAGTGTGCATCTCCATTC
>NZ_JBFUGJ010000737.1:0-968 GCF_056402975.1 Mesorhizobium sp. P3_A9
ACCCAAACCAGTGCACGTTCTACCAGATATTGAAACCATGAGTTTGGCGCGTGGCCTGCAACTAGTGTTGACCGTCTAATTCTAACCTTTTGCGCTCGGCGGCCTCGAACGCGGCTTGTCCACCCTTTCGTGGTGTCGATGGGCCTTGGCCTGGTTTCCCGCATGCCAGAAGATTGGAGTAGGTTCAGACTCGAAGGAGTTGCCGCCGCACTGACGAACGAAGGGCTGTTGGGGACTGCGCCGTCAACCGCTATGACGCTGCGGGTATTCTGATTGTCGTAAAGTGAATGCATCGCAGGACAACGTCTCCGATTGACGACTTTGCATATGGTCGAGTCCGGGCGACTAAGACAATAGAGAGCACGAGCTTGCAAAGCGGCGAGTCGGAGGAATTCTTCGAAGTAGCGAGCGGTTGAATCCGTCGTTCATCGTTGGCGCCGCGATTTCGGGCGCGACGCGGAAAGCACCTGCACAAGACGGCCGTCAAAATCCGCCTTCATATCGCCAGTCTGCTCTTTGTTGCCCGTCCCTCTGCCGGCAAGACCTGAGAATAACTTGCCAAACCTGCCCATCTCATCCCACCTCTAGTCGGCTCCATGCCGTTCTGGCAGGAAGCTCCATCGGAGCCTTTGGTTCAGTCGCTGCCCTGGGATCGACTGATGCCAGCCTAACCGCGATGTCCGCCTAGTGCCGTTCAGACCTCCGGTGTCGGTTTAGGATTGCTTCAGGGCCTCGCAGGTGACCTGTAACCTGCGGGCTGCCCGTCAATATCATTTGAGGCCGATCCGAGCTTTTTTTGTTGGGAACTTTTCGTCCGGTTCGCACTTTCCCCGGTCGTCAGAGAGAGGAGGCTGCGTTGAAAACACGACGCATCGACAGAGAAAAGATCGAGAGGGCCGATCGTGAATGTAAGCTGGTGCTGGAAGCCGAGCGGCGCGCGAGGGAAGCCAAGACAGCGCGTCTTAGAG
>NZ_JBFUGJ010000738.1:0-968 GCF_056402975.1 Mesorhizobium sp. P3_A9
CCCTTACATCTTGTCGATCACCGACTGCATGCCCTCGGTCGGCGCATCGACGGACGAGCCTGCTACCATGATGGCGGCGACGATGGCTTCCGGATCGTTGATCACCAGCGGCTGAACGCGCTTTGCGGTGTGGATGAAGCCCTCCGCCATGTGGTCAAGCAACGACAGCATCGGGTCCCAGAATCCGTTGATATTGCCGAAGACGATCGGCTTGCGGTGATGGCCGAGTTGCCCCCAGGTCATGACCTCGACGATCTCTTCGACTGTACCGATGCCGCCCGGCAGCGCCACAAAGGCGTCGGATTTCTCGAACATCTTGTGTTTGCGCTCGTGCATATTGTCGGTGATGAGGAGTTCATCGAGCCGGTCGAGCGCGGTTTCGGTTGCTTCCTTGTTGATCAGGAAGCGGGGAATGATGCCCGTGACCTTGCCGCCGGCCTTGAGCGCGCCTTCGGCGACGGCGCCCATAATGCCTTTGGTGCCGCCGCCATAGACCAGCCGCAGGCCTGCCTTGGCAATTGAACGGCCAAGCAGGTGTCCGGCCTTCATATAGATTTCATCGCGGCCCGGAGACGAGCCGCAATAGACGCAGACGGATCGAATCGTGTTCATACGGATGATTGGTGATTGGGTCTGAAAGCGTGGTCAAGCCCCAAGGCTTGACAAGTCAGGGCTTTTTCTTGTTGGCCCGTCTTTCTTGTCGGCATTGGGAAAACACGCTAGACCGGCATTAGGTGGCTAAGGGGTAGGGAAATATGGCAATTAATCCATTGAAGGCGTTCCTGTTCGCGGCGGGTGGGACCGTCGCGGCCGCGGGAACCGCCTATGTATCGGGCGCACTCGACCCGTATCTTCATCCAACGCCGCCGGCGCAGGTGGCGGCCTTGACGCCGCCCGAGGCGCCGAAACCGGCTGATCCCGGCACCGAAGGGCGACTGCCGGCGCCGGCAGTGCCGGCCGCTCCCGCC
>NZ_JBFUGJ010000739.1:0-957 GCF_056402975.1 Mesorhizobium sp. P3_A9
TCTGACTCACTGTAAAGTTTACAAACGAGCGTATATAATCCTTACGCACAAGGATCCGCCCGTGAAACCCGCAATGTCCTATTTTCGCGTCTCGACCGACAAGCAGGGAAAGAGCGGCCTTGGCCTTGATGCTCAGCGTCAGGCTGTCGCCCGTTTCGTCGCGGCCGAGGGCTTCGAGATCGTCGGCGAGTTCACCGATGTTGAGACCGGCAAGGGTGCGGATGCTCTCACCAAGCGTCCGCAGCTCGCCAAGGCACTGGCGGCGGCCCGAAAGAACAGCAACTGCCCGGTCATCGTTAGCAAGCTCGACCGATTGAGCCGCGACGTCCACTTCATCAGCGGTTTAATGGCAAATCGCGTGCCTTTCGTCGTTGCGGAACTCGGCCCGAACGTCGACCCGTTCATGCTCCACATTTATGCGAGCCTCGCCGAAAAGGAGCGCACGCTAATTTCCGAGCGTACGCGACATGCACTGCAGGAGGCCAAGAAACGTGGTGTCAAACTTGGCGGCCCGAAGCTTGCCGAAGCTCAACAAAAATCGATGGAGGTTCGCATGGCACAAGCCGCCGCCTTCGCTGCCAACATCCTCCCGATCATCCGCGACATCCAAACGAGCGGGGTCAAATCCCTGAGGCAGATCGCTGTGGCACTCAATGCGCGCGGCATCACTTCGGCGCGTGGCGGAACGTGGACGGCTGTTCAGGTGACGGACATCATCAATCGCGGAGCTCGCTTGAGGGCCAATTTCAAGCAGCCAGTCGCGGTGGAAAACAAACAAGATGTGGCGGCAGAAGGATCGAGGACACCGCTCGGGTCGCGCTGGTAGCCCCGGCACCCACCGGGGTTTGCCGATGGCGGGGTATGGGGGGGAACTTGTGGGGCCCCGCTGATCCGCACCCGGTCAGCTTCCCCATTGAAGGCGAGGAGGACCAACTACCGTCATGGGCATATAAGCGA
>NZ_JBFUGJ010000740.1:0-945 GCF_056402975.1 Mesorhizobium sp. P3_A9
GCGTAAGGCTTGCCGTGCGAGATAGGGCCTTTGACCGCTTTTCTGGAACCATTACAGGTTCAGCTAATTGAATCCCGGCCGCCGTGTTCATGGCTGCTGATTGCCTTGGGAGTCCCGCGTCCGGAGATCTGGCGCGGGCCATGGTGCAGTGTAGAGTTCCGCGTAGCAAATAATGACCAATCCTGTGACCAGCCAGAATGGAAAGCGTGCCGCAGTACGCAAAGCGCTCGACCGCCACAAGGTCTACATCACTGCGCAGAGCTTTAACGAAGGCGCTTATCGCGCACGGGTGCTGGTGGATGGCCAGGCCTATTGGGTCGATGGTTTACGGCTGGCCCAGCTGCAAACAGGCATATCGCCCGCCGACCTCGAATTGACGCCGGTCGCCGACGATTTAGATTGAGCGTCATGCCTTGATGCTCGGCGCTGGCGGCTTCAACGTCGTCGCAACATGGAGCTTCGCGACGGTCGCTAAGATGGCGGCGGCGAGGGCTTCTCATCACTGCAACCAACCTCTCCGCGGACCGTTAACCAATGCTGGTTGATCCCAGCACACTCCAGACCCTAGCCCGCTGTTCTCCCCTCAGAGCAGCGGGCTTTTTTCATTGCACATGCTGAATTGGTACCGGAACCGCCAAACCGCTGCGAAGTTTCGGTGATACCAACCTCAGCCTTCCCAAGGAGTGTCGGGAAATGCGGCTAACCCTGAAACCTGATCAAGTCCCTGACGTAGTGGATGCGTTGTTGAGCGAGTGCGGCCCTGAAGATCGATCGGTGCCTCGGCTGATTGCGTTGATTAGGGAAAAGACGCGAACCGACCGATCAGATGCCGACCTGGAGGCACTCGTTGCCAAGAAGGCAGCGGTGCGCGGTATCGCAATGCGTGGGGACACGTCGCCAAATCAGTGACGAGCGCGACTGGGAGGGTCGAATGCGCACGTATAG
>NZ_JBFUGJ010000741.1:0-934 GCF_056402975.1 Mesorhizobium sp. P3_A9
GAGCACAGTCTGGTCGTTGATCACCGCGACGCGGTACTTGACGTCAGGCACCTCACGCAGTTCGACCGTGTCCGGCACCGGCGAGCCGAGCTTCAGCTCGAGGCCGAGCAGATTGACCGACGCCAGCGGCTGTTTCTTGACGTATTCGCGAACCACCGTCTCCTGCTCCGGCTGAACGACGATGGTGTCCGCCACGGCCGCACCAATGCCGCCCATCAGGACGATCGCGGCTGCCGCACTCGAAAGATAATGTTTCATAACAAATCTCCATACTAGCTATCTGGGTTGCACCCTGCAGGGAAACTCGGCGACCGCAGCTAGGTTCCATCCCGATTTTCAAAATAAACATGCGAATTTCGCGAAGGATTTCGATTTATCTGTCAATATACGTGATGAGTAAGTCTAATGCTCTACAGAAATCCCGCGAGTTATTAGGAAATGTTCTATTGTGGCACAACATTACTCCCTCGCAAGAGCATCAGCGTGCTCTTACGAAGGGCGCAGTCCGTTCATTGCCTTAGGAAGAGCTAACGTTGAACGAACGGTGTCGTTCCAGAAGCCGTTTTCCGGCACACGAAAAAGGCCCGCACTGCCGGGAGCAGAGCGAGCCTTAGACTGTGCCGGTGGAGGTGGCAGCCTCACCGGTCACACCAGAAAACGCCGGTGCCGGTTTCCGGTTCCAACAGGCGTTCGAGGTGGCCTGGATCGGATGCAACCATGTCGCGGTGATGACGTTGTGCCCGACATTTCCCAAACGAATCCAGAGCAAGGACGATCGCGACATGGCTCCCCGACCCTCCGTGACCAAGCATCCCTTCACACTGGTGTTTGTCGTCATCGCGCTGATGGCGCCGTTCGCCGGCCTTGCCTGGCGCACCCGCGAATGGATGGGCTGGTAACGCGAAGCGCCATTCCTGATCGGGGTATCCTGCCC
>NZ_JBFUGJ010000742.1:0-929 GCF_056402975.1 Mesorhizobium sp. P3_A9
TCTTTGTCCAGAACACGAACACAACGGCCGCATTCTCAAGGGCTTGTTCAATTGCCGGGTTCCACTCATCACCGACAGGAATTCCAGTTATGTTATGGTATGCCCCTATCCTGTCGTCAAAAGTCTCAGGAGCATCTATCCAGATTGGCCACGACGTTAGGGCAAGCGCCTCAACAAATATTCTTATCTCTGATTTGTCTTTGACTCTGTGGCTGATAAATATGTTTGGCATAGGTCTCTCATTGAAGACGAGTGATCGAAATTCAATGATATATACCGCGCATGCAGACTATGCGACAGTCCTATTTCATGACGCTGCTATTCGATATATTTGCATTCGTGAGCAACCAATCCTCGCAATCTGACTTGGTCCGCCCCAAGTTCCATCATCTGATAGATCGTTTCCCGGCCAATGCGCCGCTTACCATCCTTGTAATGACCCCCACGGCCTCGACGACCGTGGGGAGTTGAAGCGTGTTTGGTTGATCGAGTCCGTTTGTGATAAGCCATACCGTTATGAGCCGATCCCGCAGAAATACACCTGTCGTCGGTATGACCACGGCTGACAGCGACAAGGCGTTCAAGCAAACCGAGCATCGGCGCGAACGGCGGGTTGTGAAGGTGCGGCTCGATGCTGGCGAGGAACCACTGTCAGCCAAGATTTTTGGCAATCCGTGGGCAAGCGAAAAAGACGGCAAGCAGTGGCTGAACGAGCCGTCCCCAAAGCTGATGCGGAAGTGACCCAACGGTTAGGATGATCCCCAGGTCGGCTTTGCGAAGTTGCGCCTAAATCAAGTATTGAACTTGAACAGCAGCACGTCGCCGTCCTGGACGACATATTCCTTGCCTTCGTCGCGCGCCTTGCCGGCTTCCTTGGCGGCCACTTCGCCGCCCAGCGTGATGTAGTCGATATAGGCGATGGTCTGGGC
>NZ_JBFUGJ010000743.1:0-925 GCF_056402975.1 Mesorhizobium sp. P3_A9
TCTTTGTTTTCACGCAATTCCCAAGGGAAAGCGCTCTGCGCTTTTCCCGAGAAAACCGATCACACTTTTCCTGGAATTGCTCTAGCCGGCGTCGAAACAAAACGTGTCCTTGTCGATTTCCCGGAACATTTTTTGTGATCCCGCAGGACAGCAAATGGGGCAGTGGCATGATGACAGTCATGCGGCATCTAACCGACTCTTTTCATGGCAGAATTCGCCGACGCGATTGGCGCGAGATTACACCAGCCCTGTTGACCCGCAAGCAATGTGTCAGAATTAAGCCTATGATTTTGTTTGCGAAAATTCACTCAACGTGATTTGCGGCCTGCAGGCTTTCCGGCCCAGTGTCGGCTCGTTCGGTGCTGTCGTTGCCCAAGGCGACGGCCCGGAAAACCGAAACAGTACGGAGTACATCCGATGAAAAGAACCCTCGTAACCACCGCCGCTCTGCTCGCCTTCCTAGGCACGGCCTATGCCGCGTCCGTTCAGGGCACCATCCAGGCGGTCGATCCGACGACCAAGTCGATCACGCTCGACGACGGCAAGATCTACCAGCTGTCGCCGGAAGCGAAGATCGRMAAGCTGAAGGTCGGCGCCAAGGTGGCTGTGACMGTCGAYGACAAGACCGGCATGGTGACGTCCATCAAGAAGGCTTCGTAGTCGCCGCGTCATGCGTCGGCAGACCTGCTGACCGGACTTTTCAGACCTGCTCCAGTCTTGGCCGGTTCCTTTGGGGATCGGCCATTTTCATGCTCCTGGTCACTCACCGCCATGCGGCCAGGGTGGCGGAACGCGGCCCCGACTGCGCTCCTATGGTTTTTGCCAAAGAGCCGCGCTATCCCTTGGCCAACGGGGGATTTGCATGGTTGGTGAACAGAAGGGGGTTCGCCTGTCGCGCCGGCTGGTGCTCGGTGCGGCTGTCGTC
>NZ_JBFUGJ010000744.1:0-918 GCF_056402975.1 Mesorhizobium sp. P3_A9
GTCCCCAACGTGAAATACCGCTATGTGGTGGTCGACAACCGCACGGTCCTGGTGGATCCGAGCACCCGCAAAATCATCAAAGTCTACGACTGAAAAGCGAGTTGCCAATTGCCCGCCGCCGCTTGCATGGCGGCGGGCTGCGCATGTCAATCCCCTCAACTGGACAATGAAGATGATGAACCTTGAAGTCGAGACGACAGATGCGCTTATGGCGCGCTTAGCCGATCTTCAGGCGAGAGTGCGGGCAGCACGCATAACCGACGCCGAAATAAAGACCTTCCAAAAGGTCGCTGCCATCCTGGACGACGGTCGTGGCCGGATTGCCGGCGACGATCTGATCGCAGCATCGTTCCTCGCTGAGCCGTTTTGATTGGCCCAGGCCCTTGTTGCAACGTATCGGCCACGCCAATGAGACAGGAGGAAGAAGTGGTGCGGGAGAGCAGTGGGCAATTTGGAGAGATGATCGCCAATGTGGCCGCCATCCTTCTGTTGCTAGGGCTTTTAGCAATCATCTTCTTCATTTCCGCCAAACCAATCTTCCCCGAGCGGATGGCGCGAATGGTGATTATCCTGCCCGTGGATGCGATAGAAACAGCCGCGGTCAAGAACACGCGCTTGGATTTGCCACCCAATTTTAATCTAGGCCTTGTCCGGCCGCGACCTGGTAGCTGACATACAATGCGTGGCAAAAGCGAAAGCCGAAAGATGAAGCTCGACCGTCTCGCGACGTCGATACCAAAGCACGAGTTCGAATTTCTAATGAAGCTCGGGCAAATGACGCGAGTGGAAACATTGGCCCTGATCGAAAAGCACGACGGAGATCGGACCGAAATTTATGCTGACCTCGCCGGCATCGCGTCACGGAGATGAAGCGTCGGGCCTTCAGTTTGGCCGGCCGCGAAATTCACTCATCACGAG
>NZ_JBFUGJ010000745.1:0-917 GCF_056402975.1 Mesorhizobium sp. P3_A9
CCTGCTTGTCCAAAACGTCGCGTATGATGAGCATCAACTGCCTCCAAATATTTGCAGAGGCAGGGTGACGACCGCGAGGATGAAGCCAAGAGCGATAACAAAGAGCACTGCCGCGTTGGAGATCACGCCGTTGCGATGTTCACCCATATAGGACCGGTCATTGAGCAAGAAGAGAAATGGCACCACCGCCAGAGGCAGGCTTGCTGCCGTAAGGGCCATTGAAAAGATGGTAAGCTTCAGCGGATCAAGGCCGAGCGCAATCGGAATGGCGGCCGCGAAGATTGTGACGGTATAGACAATCGTGAAGCCTGGATCCTCGCGAGGCTTGCGGTCCTCGCCCCAATTCCATCCGAACCCCTGCGCGACGAGGTATGCCTGCTGCAGGGCGATCTCGACCGTAGCGCCGAAGCAGGCGATGCCAAGCGATGCAACGAACAGCACAAAGCCCCAGAAGCCGAACACCGGAGTCAGCATCAATGGCAATTGGTGGTAATCGTCCACCTGGGTGATGCCGTTCGTTCCAAGCACCAACGCCGAGACGATAAGCACGGCTATGGAGATGGTGCCGCCGAAACTCATGCCGAGCCCGGCAATGGCGCGATTGATACCGAGATAACTCCTGTCCCATTTGTCCTCGATCGCTCCCGCGGAATAGAACATGAAGAGATATGGCGAGATGGACGCACCCAGAATGCTGACAGCCATGAACCAGTAGGTAGCGGTGTCGTGATGCGGCAAGGAGGGCAYCGAACTGACGGCGACCCGCGTCCAGTCAGGCTTGAGGATGACCGCTGCTACGACGAAGCAGAGCGTTACCAGCCCCAACAGCGAAACGCCTTTCTCAATCAGGCCGAAAGTGCCTTTCCACAGCAAGAGCCACGCAATGAAAGCTACCGGCAGCGCCCACCATTTGAAGC
>NZ_JBFUGJ010000746.1:0-911 GCF_056402975.1 Mesorhizobium sp. P3_A9
GCAATAAATTTCGCCATGGCCTTTGAAGGGTTGATCTCGACGATAAAGTCGGGCGTTGGCGACAAGCCCTGCAAATCAAGCTTCATCCGACGGTTCGCCAGTTGCTTATCAAGGGTCGGGCGATCCAGGTAGAAGCGTTCTGCGGTCGGCTTGCGGCCTTGCTGCCTGTCGCGCATGCGCCGAGCGTCATCGATCAACGCGATCGCGGCGTCGAAGCGTTCGTCCACAGCCGGCTCCACTGCGATGCGGGCGTGCGGCAAGAGTTCGAAGATGGTGTTGAGCTTGTACCCGGCCCCGACAATCTGCATTTCCATGCATTGTGCTTCCGTAGGTCCAGCCGGCGCTGAGCTGCATTCCAGCAACTCCGTCGAAGGCGCGAGCATGATGTTCTCGAAACTCTCATCTGTGCGTTGCGACACCGGGTTGTATGAACGAATGCTGTCGACGACCCCACGCTCGATTAGAACCCGAAAGGGATGTGGCGCTCCGGATGGAAACACTTCGATGCCCTGACCAAGCAAGGCGAATTCCCCAGGCTCGTCGACCCGATCGTCCATCAGGTAGCCATAAGTCTGCAGGCGATCGCAAAATGCCTCAACATCAACGTGGTCGCCGGTGGCCAGGGATGTGAAGGCCTTTGCAATGGCATCGGCAGGAAGAAAGCGCTGCAGCGCCGCCTCGGGTGACATGACGACCAGGCGAGCACGACTGTTGGCTGGCTTGGCCAAAGCGAGAAGCGCGGTTGCACGTCGTCCCATGCTTTCACGCGATGGCTGGATACGGTCGTACGGCAGGCAGTCCCACGGCGGCAATAAAATCACCTGCGTTTCCGGCATAAACTGCTTGAAAGAAATTGAGACTTCTTCTGCCTGGTTCTCGCTCCTCCCAATGAATATCAGGTCGTCCGCGCC
>NZ_JBFUGJ010000747.1:0-909 GCF_056402975.1 Mesorhizobium sp. P3_A9
CGCCCTGGCCGCCACTTTGGCTGGACCGGCGCCCGGGAAACCGAACGACAGGCCATGGCCCGGCAGGTCATAGGCCAGCGTGCGCACGGGAGACGACAGGGACGAGATCACCTCGCGCCAGACATCATGGCAACCGCCGAAACCATGCAGCAGGACGATGGTCTTCGAACCAGATCCTTGTTCGGCGGCATAGGGCGATGAAATCATGAAGCTGAGGGCTTGTTGCGGGACTGAGAAAAGCGTGGGACCAGGCACCAAATGCGGCTGAATTGCTCTTCGTCCAGCGCCATAGCCAGTAAAATTTTCGCGATCTATTCGCGAGCGCGAGCATGCAATTCAACGGGTTCATCCGGCAAAAGCCGGCAAATCAGCCAGATTGGCGCTTTGTTCTCCGCATGCGAACACCCAGCAATTCGATTGGTCCAACCGATCCCGGTCTGTTGAACTTCAGCTGGCGTTGCCGAGCCCGGCGGCGCGCAAGGCGCCGACCAGCCGCTCGGTCAGRTCGGCSGGATATTTCCKGTCGACGAARGTCGCGCGCGGATCGGCGGCGAATTTCGGAAATTTGGCGGTGAGTTCGTCGAGCAGCTTGCGCGCCAGACCGTCCTGACCGGAAATCCTGGCGCCGATCAACCGGGCGGCAAGATAGTGCGATTTGGTTGCGGTCGTTCTCAGGGCAGAGCTGGCGATCGCGGCCTGGTTCGCGTCGCCCAGCATCAATTCGCCAGCGAAAAGCCCGAAATCCCACCATGTCGGATGGCCGCTGGAGGCATCGACCGCATGGGCCAGAAGGGGTGTTCCCTCGGCATATCGGCCGGCGAAAACCAGCCCGTAGCCATAGGCGGCCGCCATGGCGACGTCATAGGGGTTGAGCTCATAGGCCTTGCGCATCCAGCGCAGCGCTTCGTC
>NZ_JBFUGJ010000748.1:0-906 GCF_056402975.1 Mesorhizobium sp. P3_A9
ACGCTTCAGAGCCGCCCTTCCAGCAATTCCGGCGTGATGTTTCGACCAGCATAAAGATGCCCAGGATCAGCACTCGTTCGCTCTCGACCGCGAAAGCAATGCTGACGGCGCGCCGGTAACCAACAATCCGCAACCCCAGGCATGATTTCGACCCGCTCGGTCCCGCGCTGTGGAAAAGTCGATAGATCCAGGCAATGGTCGCGGATCCCGGCGACGAAACTCCAGGCGACCGCAGGCGATGCGCGCTCGGCTATGTCGTCATAGAGCTGTTCGAGTTCGGCTTCCGCGTTGGGGTGGAAGACAATCCGGTACTCCATCCCTTACTTGGCTTTCGCCTGCGTCGCGCGATGACGCGCTTCAAGCCGGGAAAAGACCGTTTCGGCAGGAACACCCTTCGCCGGATCCCGTTGCAGCTCGCCCAGGCGCGCCGGGATTTCCTCACGCAGCCACTTCTCTCGCTCCGCCTCGAAATCCTCGAGCATGCGCAAGCCGGCGCGGACAACTTCGCTGGCATTGTTGTAGCGGCCTGATTCGAGCTGCTTCCTGATGAAGCTCTCATAATGGCCGTTCAGAGCGTAATTGGGCATGGCAGCCTCTTGGAAGGAATATGGGGCGCGCGAAGAATATAGCAATAAATGTCAACTATTAGCAGCCTTGATCGATTCGACCGCACTCTGCCTTTGATTCGGATTGTTCCGCAGGCAGGCTCGAGTCGCCCGATTCGGCATGGCCGAGATATCGCCTCAGCTCTGAAGGCGCCGGCGTGATCGATGACCGGGTCCGGCAATCGATAGCTGCGGCGATCCGCGCTCGTCATCCCAGCGAGACGGCGGGCACTGAAGCCGGCTGAGAAAGAACCCCACCGGCTAGATTTATTTCGCGTGTGGTTGCGGGTAGCCGCTCCGA
>NZ_JBFUGJ010000749.1:0-904 GCF_056402975.1 Mesorhizobium sp. P3_A9
AGGTTCAGAAGGTCAGCCAAGGTGATTGCTTTTGTCTGATTTGATCAGACAGTTTGTATTATTGGGTGCCATTTATCGCAAGGCCTCCCTCTGCCACATAAGGCCAAGACATTTGGCGGCCCGTCAGCCGACAGTCCGTACCAAGGATGGCAGCGATCGTGAGCAATTCAGACGTGACTTATCTCTTCGACCCGCTCTGCGGCTGGTGCTACGGCGCCACGCCGATGCTGGACAGGCTGTCGGCCAGCGGCTTGCGCCTCGAGCTGCTGCCGACTGGCCTGTTCTCCGGTGCCGGTGCTCGGCCAATGGATGAGGGTTTTGCCGCCCATGCCTGGGCGAACGACCAGCGTATCGAGCGTCTGACCGGACAGAAGTTCACACAGGCTTATCAGCACAATGTCCTCAATGTCAGAGGCACCTTGCTGGACTCGCATGCCGCGACCCTCGGCATTAGTGCCGCCGGCCTGAAAGACCCCAGCCGCCGGCTCGCGGCGCTTAAGGCGATCCAGCGTGCGCGCTATGTCGACGGCCGCGATATCGTGACTGTCGAAGGCGTGGCTGGCGTGCTCGCCGATGCCGGTATGGCGGATTTCGCGGCAACGCTGAAGARGCCGACCGAAATCTTGCTGACGGCTCACAGCGAGCTGATCGGCCGTGGCCGCGCGCTGTTCCAGCGCCTGCATGCCAATGGCGTGCCTTCCCTTGCAGTTATCCGCAACGATGCGCCTCGGCTCATCGGCTCGAACGCGCTGTTCGGCAGCTTTGACAATCTCCTCGCCCATATCGCGGCGGCGTGATCCCCAACAGAACTCCAACAAGGACTGGAAAAAGACATGGCAAAAGTCGCTCTCATCGGCGCATCGGGCGCTGTCGGTTCGCGCCTGCTCAAGGAACTCTCCGACCG
>NZ_JBFUGJ010000750.1:0-897 GCF_056402975.1 Mesorhizobium sp. P3_A9
GACCAGCGGCGGCCGCCATGGATGGTTTGTTCCATCGGCCCAAAGCCTTCCTGCTTGGCGCCGTTGTAGTCGTCGGTCAGTTCGAAACCGGCCTGGCGGCCCGCTTCGACGAAGGCGCCATAGAGCGGATTCTTGCGCGAGCCGCGCTGCACATGCAGCGGCCCGCTGTGACCGCGCCAGCCGTCCTCGCCGCCGTCATTGTCCTCCATGCGCTTGAAATAGGGGAGCACGTCGGCGAAGCCCCAGCCCGTTGCACCTTCTTCGGCCCAGTGGTCGAAATCGCGGGCATGGCCGCGCACATAGACCATGCCGTTGATCGAGGACGAGCCGCCGATCACCTTGCCGCGTGGCGTCGCCAGCACGCGACCGCCGAGATGCGGCTCCGGCTCGCTGGCAAAGCCCCAGTCGTAGAGGCTCATATTGAGCGGGATCGACAGCGCCGACGGCATCTGGATCAGCGGCCCGATATCGCTGCCGCCGAATTCGATGACGATGACCGAATGCTTGCCGTCCTCCGACAGGCGATAGGCCATGGCCGAGCCGGCCGAGCCGGAGCCGATGATGACGAAATCCGCTTCAAGCATGGTTCATATGCGCCATAAAATCGGCGAGCGAGACATTGCCGCCGGTTGCCACAACAAGGACGGTCTTGCCCGCCACATCCACCTTGCCGCCGAGCAGCGCCGCCAGCGACGCAGCCCCTGACGGCTCCAGCACCAGCTTCATCCGCTCGAAGGCGATCCGCATGGCGCTGCGCACCGATTGATCATCGACGGTGATGCCGCGAACGCCGGCGGTCTTGACCGCCGCGAACGGCGCATCGCCCGGCCGTCGCGACATCAGTCCGTCGCAGATCGATTTCGGCCCGATCGGCATCGTCTCGATGCTGCCATGCGC
>NZ_JBFUGJ010000751.1:0-892 GCF_056402975.1 Mesorhizobium sp. P3_A9
GCGCGGGCCCGGCGTACAGCCTTGGAAACGGCCTGCACCGCCTCGCCCTGGCCAACGACACGCTTGCCGATCTCGTCTTCCATGCGCAGCAGCTTGTCGCGCTCGCCCTGCAGCATCTTGTCGACCGGAATGCCGGTCCAGCGCGAGACGATATGGGCGACGTGGTCGGGCGTGACCACTTCTTCGACCATGCCGACCTTGCCGTCCTGGGCTTCGGCCTCCTTCAGCTTCTTTTCCAGTTCCGGGATCTTGCCATAGGCAAGCTCGCCGGCGCGCTGGAACTCACCCTTGCGCTGGGCAATGGCGAGGTCGTTGCGTGCCTCGTCGAGCTGCTTCTTCAAGTCGGCGGCGAGCCCGAGCTTCTGCTTCTCGGCCTGCCACTTCGTGGTGATCTCGGTCGATTCCTCCTCGAGGCCGACAAGTTCCTTTTCCAGCCGGGCGAGCCGGTCCTTCGAAGCCTCGTCCGTCTCGACCTTCAGCGCCTCGCGCTCGATCTTGAGCTGCATGATGCGGCGGTCGATCTCGTCCAGTGCCTCGGGCTTGGAATCGACCTGCATCCTGAGCCGCGACGCGGCCTCGTCGACCAGGTCGATCGCCTTGTCGGGCAGGAAGCGGTCGGCGATGTAGCGGTTGGACAGCRTCGCCGCCGCCACCAGCGCCGAGTCGGAGATACGCACCTTGTGGTGCTGCTCATACTTCTCCTTCAGGCCGCGCAGGATCGAAACGGTGTCCTCCACCGTCGGCTCGTCGACGAAGACCGGCTGGAAACGGCGGGCAAGTGCCGCGTCCTTCTCGACATGTTTTCTGTACTCATCGAGCGTGGTCGCACCGACGCAGTGCAGTTCGCCGCGCGCCAGCGCCGGCTTCAACAGGTTCGACGCATCCATCGCGC
>NZ_JBFUGJ010000752.1:0-888 GCF_056402975.1 Mesorhizobium sp. P3_A9
CTTTGCCTTGCCGGCGCCGGCTGCCTTCTTGGCTGGCGTTTTGGCTGGCTTGCCCGTGGCATCCTCACGGTCGACGTCGGCTGCCGCCTGGTGCCAATGGCGTTCGTGGTGGCCGGCCGGTTGCCCTTCTTCCTGCCAGATCTGATGTGCGCGGTTGCGAATGCGCTCCTGACGATCGTCTGCCATGGTCATGTTGTCTCCATTCGGGCCGACTTCAGCGCGGCGCCGACACGCGACTATAGCAAGCAAAGCGTTGCTGTGCAGCCATCTGATCGTGCCTCCTGGCTTGCCTTGTCGACATCAGCCTTGCATAAAAACACACACCGTTCCGGCCCTTCGCTGCCGCTTCGGGTGTTCGTCACTCGGAAAGCCAAGCAATTGGCTTTCCGCCCGCTTCGCGGGCCGCTCCTCACCCCTTGCTCTGGCTCCGGGCGGCTTGTATAGAGCCCGCCACYCTCAATTCCATTCTCAGACAAGGACGACCCATGGCGCTCGAACGCACCTTTTCCATGATCAAGCCGGACGCAACCCGGCGCAACCTCACCGGCGCCATCACCAAGATGCTCGAAGACGCCGGCCTGCGCGTCATCGCTTCGCGCCGCGTCTGGATGAGCCGTCGTGAGGCCGAAGGCTTCTACGCCGTCCACAAGGACCGCCCGTTCTTTGGCGAGCTGGTTGAGTTCATGTCCTCGGCCCCGACTGTCGTGCAGGTTCTTGAAGGCGAGAACGCCATCGCCCGCAACCGCGAAGTGATGGGCGCCACCAACCCGGCCAACGCCGCCGAAGGCACCATCCGCAAGGTGCACGCGCTGTCGATCGGCGAGAATTCGGTGCACGGCTCCGATGCACCTGAGACCGCGGCGGAAGAGATCAAGTACTGGTTCTCGG
>NZ_JBFUGJ010000753.1:0-885 GCF_056402975.1 Mesorhizobium sp. P3_A9
GATCGAAGGCTTTCCAAACCTCTCCATGCTGCCTTCCGGCACGCTGCTGTTCTTCAAAGGCGGGGTGACCATCAAGGTCGACGCACAGAACGGACCATGCCGCCTCGCCGGGCGATCGATCGCTGAAAATGCAGGGATGGCAGACATTGAAGCCGGCGCGCTGCTCTTTCCCAAAGTGGCCAAACGGCTGCGTGGTCTCGTCGCCTGGGTAGAGAAACCCGGAACGATCAGCGTCGGCGAAGAGATTTCAGCGCGGGTGCCGGAGCAGTGGATTTATCAGGCGTAGCCGAGCGTTTCTCGTCGTGCCCTAAGGGTAGGGGCTACGCCGCCCACTGAGCGGCGTAGCGGACACCGCAAATCGTCAGTCCTTGCGGTTTTTCTTCGCGCCTTGCGCCATGACCGAAACGTGGTCCCACTTGTCCCAGGTGGCGAGGCGGTTGGCGTATTCCTGGCGGATCATCGGCAGGCCGCCATCGCCGAAGAACACGCGCAGCGGCGGCTCGGCGGCATCGACGATGGCCAGCATCGCCGGGCCGGTCGCTTCGGGATCGCCGGCGACCGAGTTGGCGCGGCGCTCGGCCATCTTGGCGCGGGCAGGCGCATAGGCCTCGATCGSCTTGGARACYTTGGCKGARGCGCCGGACCAGTCGGTGGAGAARCCRCCCGGCTCGACCAGYGTMACATGGATGCCGAAYTCMGCGACYTCGATGYTGAGCGACTGGCTGAAGGCYTCCAGYGCCCATTTCGAGGCRTGGTAGAGGCCRAGCGAGGCAAAGGCRTTGACGCCGCCGATCGACGAGATCTGGATGATGTGGCCGGACCGTTGCGCCCGCATGATCGGTAGGGCTGCCTGGGTCACCCACAGAGCTCCGAACACATTGGTTT
>NZ_JBFUGJ010000754.1:0-880 GCF_056402975.1 Mesorhizobium sp. P3_A9
GCCAATGCCCACGCAAGGCAATTTGCCGGCGAGGGAAAAGCGAGGAGCTACAAATGAAGAAGACATACGAAAAGCCGGTTCTTACCAAGAAGGATCGTCTTTCCAGGGTGGTTGCTGGTCCATCGGCTCCGCCCGTCTTAGTTGAGTGAAACCGACTTCTACCAATCAATCTGCCCGCTGGCTCTGGCCGGCGGGCTTTTTCATTTCCGTCGTGGGAAATCGATGATCGTCGCCTGCCGTTCCGGCTCAAGCGGCTCATGTCCCAGCTCGTCGTGCCAGAAGACTTGGCGCAAATCGCGCTGGTCCACTTTCTGCCCGCAGTTGGGGCAGTTGTAGAAATGCTGCTCTTCGCGGATCTGGTCGTCCCCGTGCAGCGCGCCCGGTATTGGCGGACCGAGGTCGGATAGCCTGGTCATTTCGCAAAGCCTCTGTCTTCCCCGGCTTCAGGCACGCTAAACTCGCATATCGCCCCTGTGCGCAAGTCGACGACCCGGTACCAGTACTGCTGCAAGGCTCGATCCGAGACGGATCGGCCCGGCGATTTTTTCGGCGGCTTTCAAGGGATTATCGTCCTCCACACTGTCAGAAGATAGCACTTCGTCTGCGAACAGTTTTTCGACCTTAGAGACCGGCATTGGCTAGTTGCCTTTGAGTCCCTTGGCCTCGCGTTCCAGCGTGTCGCGGTCGTTGCCGTGCTTTGCGATCAGTTCCCGGACTTGCGGGATGGACAGGCCGAATTTGCTCGCGAAATAGCCGACCTCATACTCCTCATCGCCGCTCACGCGGCCGCGGTCCTGATAGCCAAGCTTGTTCTTGTCGTCAGTCATCGTGGTTTCTCCCAGCTGCGATCGATCGCAACGTGCGTCTCGCTTTTTTGTTT
>NZ_JBFUGJ010000755.1:0-861 GCF_056402975.1 Mesorhizobium sp. P3_A9
TCTTTATGCTGGCGCGAAGAGGATCGATCGGGTTTCTCGGCAGCAACAGATTGGCCTTTGCCGCTTTGTTCGCGGTGTTCGCTGCACGTAGTGCCACGATACACGCTTTGGCTGGTGGGACTATGCTTGATGTTAGCGTCTTGCGATAAGCATCATGTATTTGAGGAAATGGGTATTCCATCTCCTGCATCTTGATAATTGATTCCGCCCCAATGCGGATTGCACTGTATGCCGATGATACGCCGGATCGAAGTGCTGTGTTGTTTATCCTGTCAGCGATTGAAACAAGAGCGCTAGTCCTGTCGCCAGATCGCGAGATGATGTGGTTGCTGTGTATATCGATCATTCTTAGCATCGGCTTACTCCCAAATCAGCTTCATGTGACAGGGAGCTTTTACGAGCCAGTAAGCACTGGTCAAGGGGGTAAGGTGGTAAATCGCAGATTTATTAACTTATCCTCTTGGAATAGATTTGTATTTATTGAAGTCATCGCAACTCTATACTATGACGACCACGCAATCAATTCGCGATCGTTCATCGCCTCGACCACAGCGACAATCGCATTTCGGTTGGTGAAATCGGTTGGTGAGTGATCATCGCAACCGATCATCGCAATAAATTCAAAAGCTTAGATGCGATGATAGGCGGAGCTTTCGTCCGCTGCACTCGGCGCGCCGACCGGGCCAACGGGCCGCTATAGCGCTGCGAGACAATGCTTTCGTCAGTTGTTGCTGCGCTCGACCTCCCTCCCACTATGTCCCACTATTGTCCCGCTAGGACGGAAACCGTAAATCATTGTTTTATTGTGCTTTTCCTCACTTGTCCCACTATGTCCCACTAGGTTGGGGAAAGTAGTAGAAG
>NZ_JBFUGJ010000756.1:0-856 GCF_056402975.1 Mesorhizobium sp. P3_A9
ATCCTAGCAACTGCCGGAAAATATGACTCGTCAGGGTCGCCGACTGGCGGATATCGAAGTTGGCTTGCGCCCGCCTCACGCTCGCACCAGCCATCGATTTTAACCTGGCAGGATTGGATAACAGCGAGAGTGCCGCCAGCGCGACGCCCTCCCAGTCACCGGGATATTCCGACACGATACCGGGCCACTCCGTGGTCCCTATAAGAATTCCCGTCTCGCCCGTCGCGACGATTTCCGGTACGCCGCCGACGCCGATCGCCACGACTGGCACGCCAGATGCCATGGCCTCCAGGATAGTGAGCGGCATCGCGTCCGCGCGCGACGTATGCAACAACAAGTCCAGCGCCGGATAAATCCGATATGGTTCGCGCGCAAGCCCCACGATATGGATGCGCGACTCCAGTCCCGCACGCCGAACCGTGGCGGTGAGATCCTTTTCCATTGACCCGGTGCCAACCATTGCGAAGTGCACCTCAGGCCGCCTTTGCAATATAAATTCGGCTGCCTTGATGAACTTGTCAGGCCCTTTTTCCCAAGCCAGCCTACCAACGAACCCCACCAACATATCGGCAGGGCCGACGTTGATCGTTTGGCGGAACTCCGAACTCTCAGCCGACTTCGGGTGATACACTGCGATATCGACCCCATTGGGAACGAGGCTTACAAGCTCAGGCGCCAACCCCACGGCAAGTGCCTGTGACCAGGCTTCGCGGCACACCACTATGGTGTAGTTCCCGGTTGTGCGCGTCACGCTGATTTCCTGCGGATGCAGGCTCATGCCATGCAACGTGGCGACGGTCGGCGTCCCGCTCAATCGGCCGGCCATTGCCGCCACGGTATGCGCGTTCATCAGGTG
>NZ_JBFUGJ010000757.1:0-855 GCF_056402975.1 Mesorhizobium sp. P3_A9
CCGGTGGTCCCCTGCACATCCGCGAGACGATGAAGGCCGTCCACCCGCTGACCCCGCGCTATCTCGCGGCCGGCCAGCAGGCCGGTCTGCCGCTCACTCCGGATTTCAATGGCGCCGCCCAGGAAGGCGTCGGCACCTACCAGATCTCGACCAAAAACGGCCGCCGCATGTCGGCGGCACGCGCCTTCCYGCGCCCCGCGATGAAACGCGCCAACGTCCGCGTCGAAATGAATGCGCTGGCGACCCGCATCCTGTTCGAAGGCAAACGCGCCGTCGGGGTCCAGTATCTGCAGAACGGCGAGACGAAGACGGCGAGAGCCGGCCGCGAGGTCATCCTTTCCAGTGGATCGATCAACTCGC
Organism: Mesorhizobium sp. P3_A9; assembly: GCF_056402975.1. Lineage (NCBI taxonomy): Bacteria > Pseudomonadati > Pseudomonadota > Alphaproteobacteria > Hyphomicrobiales > Phyllobacteriaceae > Mesorhizobium > Mesorhizobium sp. P3_A9. The sequence goes on from NZ_JBFUGJ010000757.1 coordinate 361, forward strand.
CACAGCTGCTGCAGCTCTCCGGCGTCGGCCCTGCGGCCCTGCTCACGGGGCTCGGCATTCCGGTCGTCCACGCCAACGAGAATGTCGGCGCKCATCTGCAGGACCATGTCGGCATMAACTACACCTTCAAGGGCAAGSTGCCGACGCTSAACCAGATCCTGCGCCCCTGGTGGGGCAAGCTGCTGGTCGGCATGCAATACATCCTCACCCGTTCCGGCCCGCTGTCGCTGTCGATGAACCATGGCGGCGGCTTCTTCCGCACCGACCCGGCGTTCTCGCGCCCCAACATGCAGCTTTATTTCCAGGCGTTCTCGACCGTCATCCCGAAGAGCGGCGAGCGGCCGATCCTGACGCCCGATCCGTGGCCCGGCTTCTCCATCGGCCTGTCCAACTGCCGCCCGTCGAGCCGCGGCGAGATCATGATACGCTCCAGCAATCCGCGCGATTATCCAAAGATCGTCGCCAACGCCTTTTCGACCAATGCCGATGTCGAGG
>NZ_JBFUGJ010000758.1:0-848 GCF_056402975.1 Mesorhizobium sp. P3_A9
AGACAGCCCGCTGAGCTCGCAAACCCCGCGCGCCAACTCCGCCGACTGGTTGAAACGCCGTCTGAAGAAACGCCGCCAGTGCAGCGGCACCGGCACCACCACATCGGCCTCGGCGATGAGATCGGCGCCGGCGCGCACCATCCAGCGCGCCATCCAAGGGGCTAGATCGGTGCGATCCTGGTATTTCAGCCCTTGCACCATCTGRCGGGCGACRCCSGAATARGCRACGGCKGCCCGCGCCCGCTCGAAGGGCGGCGGATCGGCGATCGCTTCCGCCGACAGAAAGCCCTCGCCCATATGATGGGTGAACGGCGTGCCCATCACCGGGCACCAGGGTCGCTCCAAGAGCCGCAGCTTCGGCCAGCAGGCGCCGCACAGCACGCCGGGCTGCGAGACATGCCGGCGGCAACCGGCGCAGACCGGCGGAAACAGGATGCGCGCCGGCCAGCCGAGAGCCGATCGGGTAAGCTTCCTGATCCCGTTGGACTTGATCTCCGGCATCGGATCGGCCACGTGATTGGTCCTTCGCGCCACCATACCAATTGTATCGGGGCGTCGACAAACAAGGATCCGCCCGTTGCAGCCGATAATGGATACCGATCTCTGGCTGGCGCACAAGCGGCGTGCGCTCGCTCATCCGGTCGATGGTGYCGATTTTCTGATGAACCGTGCCGCCGAGGATCTTGCCGACCGGCTGGGCGCCGTCGAGCGCCGGTTCGCCAAAGCGGCTGTGCTATTTTGCCAGACGCCGGCCGCGACCGGTGTGCTCGCCGCGAGCGGCAAGGTGACGGAGATCGTCCGCGTCGAGACGGACGCGGTTTTCCTGAATGGCGCCGCAGGCTCGGTGG
>NZ_JBFUGJ010000759.1:0-846 GCF_056402975.1 Mesorhizobium sp. P3_A9
GCGCCGATCTGCTGCAGCGCCGGCAACATGATGTCGATGGCCAGCGAATTCAGCGCCATCARCGCCGCGCAGAGMGCRATRAAYTCCCAGCGCGGAATRGGCAGKTTGATTGCCAATTGCGGCGCTGATGATTGCTGGTCCACGGCAAGTCCGATCTCTCAAGCAAAAATGCGCCGGCGGGCCGGCGCATTGGCTCGTCTTGATCCCCAAATCAGGGACATAAAAGTTGCCGAGGTGGGGCTGCCCCGGTGTTCAGTGCAGTCGCTAGACCAGCCCGAAACCGAAATCAGGCGGTGGCTTTGACGCTCACGCCCTTGTCGACGAGGAACGTCTGCAACTCGCCGGCCTGGAACATCTCGCGGATAATGTCGCAGCCGCCGACGAACTCGCCCTTGACGTAGAGCTGGGGGATCGTCGGCCAGTTGGAATACTCCTTGATGCCCTGGCGCAGCTCTGCCGAGTCCAGGACATTCACGCCTTTGTAGTCGGCGCCGATRTAGTCGAGGATCTGSACSACCTGGCCGGAAAARCCRCAYTGCGGRAAACCGGGCGTGCCCTTCATGAAAAGSACGACGTCGTTGCCCTTCACTTCATTGTCGATGTAGTYGTTGATACCGCTCATGGAACATCCTTTCACGCCTGTGGGAGTCAGGCTSGAARCATGTCCWTCAAATAAACCCATAGGTTGCCCGAAACAAGACATTAGCCGTGCCATGGCCGAAATGGCGCAAGAGATGGGCCGTATTGGGCCAAGCGGGTGTCGGTTGGAACGGCCTCAGTCGGGAACGCTGGTCTGCAGGGCAAGCGCGTGCAGCACGCCGCCCATATTGCCCTTCAGCGCGTCAT
>NZ_JBFUGJ010000760.1:0-842 GCF_056402975.1 Mesorhizobium sp. P3_A9
CCATAACTCCGCCGTTCGCTTGAGCGTCGGGGGCGGAAAATATGCACGATCCTTTCTTTGAACAGCCAGTAGTCATCGAGACGAAAAAGCCAGGGGTCTATCGCGCTTTGGTGAGCGTCTCCGAGGCCGCTATTTTTATGATGGACAGCTGGCCCGAGGAACACGGCCCGCTCTACGCGGCGGCACTCCAGGCATGCACCGCTCGCCTCACCAAATCGCAGCAGGTCGAAGCCGCCCGCCAAGCTTTTCTCGCCGCCGCGGAGGAGGCCGGTTTGGTTATTCTGGATGCCGCGTCTGCGGTGAAGGCGACACCTCGCCCGGTAGGAGATGCAAAGCGCAAGAAACGGGCGCGGATGGAGGAAGAGCAAGAGTTTTTGGTCCGCTTCCTGGCACGCGAAACGGGCATCACCGAAACGCAGGCCCGCAACCTGATTATTATGCTGGGAACCGACCGGTCATCGTTGCTGCGTGAGGCCAGGATTCTGAAAGCCAACACTAGCCCCGACCTTTGCCCGCCCGATCGAACGCACACTTGAGGTTGGCCGGGCTATCCATCGCTGCCCTCAATGCCCAGGCCGGTTTAGACCACAAAGGGCACGCCCAAGCAGCTATTTCGCCGCCTCATTGCACTCGCTGTACGTTAGCCTGAATCCAAGATCGCAGCGGCAGTCGCGTGATCGTTGAGAATCAGGTTCACCTCGGAAGAAGACCTCGCCACCGCCACTGAGAACCCTGCTTCGCAAAGCGCTCACTCCAGGTCCAAGGCAATCGAGGCTTCGTGGTCAGCGACCAAGACCAATGGGTTTTGCACGCCGGTATATCCGCCCGCTTAGGGGTGGTAA
>NZ_JBFUGJ010000761.1:0-840 GCF_056402975.1 Mesorhizobium sp. P3_A9
CTCATTGGGCGAGAGAAGCCGGGCCAGGATGAGAAGGGCGACAAGCTCCGCGACCGCGAGGGCGCCCATGGACAGGGACGTCCAGAACATGCCCACGACACTTTGTTTTGCCAGCCCCCGTTTTTTGCTCACACTTCTCTCCAATCCTGGGCCGACCCACACAGGCGGCAATTGCGTCTTCCTGGGTTCGCCGAGCGACACGACCAGCGACTAGATTGGGTGATGCTCGGCGACGCGCCCGCGGCCGCACGGCGTCACGATCGCATTGGTCACGAAGGGCGTCGGCTGTGGTGCCGCCCGTCCTGGCGCGCCTTACCTACTGAAGAAGCGAGGGAATTTCGTAGCGATAGAACTCCATCTCATCCCGGACCTCCGGTATGATCGCGGTTAGATCCTTCCGTTCGAGGCGGAGCCATTTCTGCTGGCGGCCGGGGTCGATCATCTCCTTGGCCTGGCGAGCGATATCGTCAGTGCAGTTCAGCCCGCAATGCTCATAGACGCGGCGCAAGACCAACTCGGGATCCTGTATCAAATCCTCATAGCGAAAGGACAGCACGCGGCCGTTGCCCAGCCTGGCGAGATCTTCTCGAGCCTTTCGATTGCCGCGTGCCCACTGGCGCGCGATCACCGTCAACTTTTCATTCTCCTTCAAATCCCGATCTATTCCGTTGTAGCGCGGCCCATAGATCGATGTGTATTTTCGCCCCAACAGCCTTTTTGTGATCATCTGTTTTATAACATCTTTTGCGTAATAATGAATTTGTGTGACAGGGGTGATTTTCAGGAGGCGTATTAGTCCCTTGATAGACTTCGCTCTCTGCCACTTTAGCTCCATTGAGC
>NZ_JBFUGJ010000762.1:0-830 GCF_056402975.1 Mesorhizobium sp. P3_A9
CGACGCCGGTGTGCATGCGGACATAGCCAAGAATCGGATGTTTGCGGGCGCCGAAACCGGAGCGGAATTTTCCGGCGGGCAGCGGATTGCGCAGCAGGAACTGTTGGGCACTCGAGCCGTCATCGTCGAAATAGTCGGTCGAGCCGTCCTGCATCTGGAAGCGATAGAAGTTCCGCGTCTGGCCGCCAAAGGTCGCCGAAACATAAAGAAGCTCGGAACTGTCCGACGTCTGGTCGTCGCCATCGGGCTGCGAGAACAGCACTTCGAGGCGGTCGGCGGGATTGAGGCGCGACTGGAAGTCGACATCGGATGCCAGGAGCTTGATCAGCCGCTGGGTCATCGCCTTGGACATGCCGTAGGAATAGGCGGCGCGGTAGATGCCGTCATAAACATTGGGCAGGTTGCCGCGCACCACCACGGGTGCCGACGAATCATCGAACGCCGTCAAAAGTTCAGGATTTGGATCCGGCTCCTGCGCCGGCACGTATTGGCCGCGATCGTCGAGCGCGATGGTGACGATATGCGTGGTCTTGTCATAGACGCTGGTGCGCACGACCTTGGCGGYATCGCCGTGAACCTCGAGGCCGACGCGCAGCACCGTCCCGGCTTTCAGTGTCGGCGCGTTCAACAGTTTGGCGATTGCTTCGGCCATGCCGGTGGCGTCGTCGCCTGTATAGCCCGAATCGGCAAAGGCCTCGGTGAGGTCGGTGTCCTTGGTGAAGGGAATGATTTCCTCGGCGAAAGCCGGAGCCTGGTCGTCAATGGCGGCACGCGGCGACACCGAGACGTTTTCCGGCACGATCTTCACGTCATAGGAGCCGGCCATGCTC
>NZ_JBFUGJ010000763.1:0-828 GCF_056402975.1 Mesorhizobium sp. P3_A9
AGGTATCGCCGCTCCAGCAAATCATCATGTGCGTGGAGATGAACATGGAAGACGCGGTCGCCGAATCGCACACGAAGTTTTTCAACTTGGGCCGCAATTCGCGCTGAATCGACCAAGAGTATGGCGTCCTCGCCCATCGATGAGGCCTTCTCGGCAACCGCGTCCGCGACCCAAGCGCCGCCTGTCTCGATATCGAGAATTTCTCCCGCAGCCTGAAGCTCGCCCCGCTCGCGTGCAACACCGCGATGTTCTACAATCCAACTGCTGGTTGACACCCGGTCTGCGCCAAAAAGAGCTTGCAGTTGATCGCCGAACGACGACTTACCGACCCCAACAGGGCCGGAGAGAACTATCACAAGACGCATATGCCCCCCCACATCGCCCAAAATGGCGCGTCAGTTAAAAATAGTGATCGTTGCAAAAACTACAAGCAAAACAACTACATGATTTGCCGTATAATATCAGCCAGCTTTTGAGACGTCAATTTCTACAGTTATCCACCGCGCGTTGTTGGCTCTACGCCCACATTGTGTAAGGATGGGAGATGAACTTTATGCGCAATAACATCTTGGCCGTGAATGTCGCGCGAGGCCCCACCATCACGCTGGCCAGCGGTAGGGTCTTTGATTTTCTCGATCCTCACGGGAGCGACTTCACCATTGACGACGTGGCCCACGGCTTGGCGCACATCTGCCGCTACGCCGGACAATGCCGCGACTTCTATTCGGTTGCTGAACATAGCCTGCTGGTAAGTGACGTCACTGCTGAATATCCGTATGAGGCCCTTCTACATGACGCGGCCGAGGCATTCATTGGCGATGTCACCCG
>NZ_JBFUGJ010000764.1:0-806 GCF_056402975.1 Mesorhizobium sp. P3_A9
GTGTTCGGTATCGGGTAGTATCGATGATATTGCAGCACCTACGTCAGTTAGGATGTAGACCGGGAAGGCAGGGCTTCCTTCGTGTTGTATCAGAATCGGATCACGCCACTCGACCGGTTCGGTCTTAGGAAAAGCCAGACCAAATTTACCGAGATATGCGATCCATAGTTCGGCCCCAGAACTGTCTACACCCTCAAGAAAAAGCTTAATTTGCCCCAACCCAGGCTCAATGATGAGCCCAGCTTCTGTGAGGCTAACTGAATCATTAAAACCCAGTGCACCAACAATGCTCTTTGGCAGGGAGTCGTGAACTCGAAAGGCACACACTCTCTCAAAAAGAGCGGCGGTAGCCGGATCGAGTTCATCGATCACTCTCATAACTTTGGCCGAGAATGTCCCCGGCTTTCGTATCTCAGACGCCAATACGCGTCCCCATTTCTCGCGCAAATCGTCGGTAGTTGCATCTTCCGCATATCGCTCAAAGCGATTCATAAAGGGATCTTGAAGCACCTCCGGCCCGGAAGAGGCTTCTGCATCAGTAGGCGGCTGCTGGGATAAGTCCTCGACAGCCGCAGCAACTACCGCATCCTTGTTGTCCTGACGCTCAAATACTTTGCCGAAGTGATTCTCCAAAGCCCGGCTCGCAGCTTCTGGATCGCCCTTGAGGCGGTCTATACCGATCTTGGTAACTGTCTCTATGACTTTCAAGCGGGACGCTGACACGGCTCTAGCCTCGGCGGTCTTAGATTCCATCGGAACATTCCATCGTTCGAAAACATTCCCCACCAGCCTGTCAAATGCAGCGA
>NZ_JBFUGJ010000765.1:0-799 GCF_056402975.1 Mesorhizobium sp. P3_A9
CCGCCGGGACTGCTGGCTGTGATGGGCCGCAGTCCCGGCCGCCAAACTACCCGATCCATCTCAAACAATCCTAGGGCGGAGCAAGGAGCGCAGCGACGCGGCGCAGACCCTAGGATCCATGCCGGGGCTTTGAAGCGTCGCAGCGGTGCAGAATGCTCACCATCCCGTGCCGCGAAAAAGTTCGAACCACTCGGGATTGGTCTTTTCGATCAGGTCGATCTTCCATTGGCGTGGCCAACGTTTCAGGGACTTCTCACGTTGGATTGCATCGGTGATATCGAAATACTCCTAGTACCAGACAAGGCGTTGCACGCCGTAGCGACTGGTGAAGCCTGAGCCTTGGCCGGACTTGTGCTCGGGTACGCGGCGGCCGAGGTCGTTGGTGACGCCGATGTAGATCGTGCCGCGCTTCTGGCTCGCGGTCATGTAGACGTAGCCGGTCATGGCTGAACGGTAGCCCGCATCGGTGGGCGTGCAAGCGCCATTTCTGATCCGTCGCATTCTACGACCAATGTCACGGCATGGATCCTAGGGTCTGCGCCGCGTCGCTGCGCTCCTTGCTTCGCCCTAGGATTGTTTGAGAAGGATCGGGTAGTTTGGCGGCCGGGACTGCGGCCCATCACAGCCAGCAGTCCCGGCGGCAGGCGACCGCCCTTAGGACCGGGTAACACCCGACGTCATCATGGTCCCTGCCGTCTTTGTCCGCCATCGCTTGGAGAGTTGATTGGCCGCTGGCTTGCGCCACGCCCGCAAACAATCCGAAGCCTTAGAAGGATACCACCAGCATGGCCTTCTTGCA
>NZ_JBFUGJ010000766.1:0-795 GCF_056402975.1 Mesorhizobium sp. P3_A9
AAGAAGGAACTCGATGCCGCGCATGTCGAATATACGGTCTATGTCTATGAAGGCGCCAACCATGCCTTCAACAACGACACATCGGCGGCGCGCTACGACAAGAAGGCGGCCGATCTCGCCTGGGGCAGGACGATCGCCTTCCTGAAGGAAAAGCTGAAATAGCCGGTCAGGCGACCGACGGCGCCCAGACAGTTTCGAAGGCCGGCGACAGGGTGAAGCCGGCAGGCCGCGTGGAAACGGGCGGCGGGCGGCGCATGCCCTCCTGAAGGTACTGCAAAGCCGATGTCAGCCCGTTCATCGTGTAAGGCTTGGCGATGACGCCGATCGCACCGGCGAAATGATCGGGAATGCGCTTCGGATTGGCGGTCATGAACACCACCATCGAGCTCTTCTTCTGGCCGATATATTCGGCCACCTCGACGCCCGTCGGGCCATCGGTGAGGTGGATGTCGACAAAGGCGATGTCGGCATCCGTGGACTCAACCATGCTCTTTGCCTCCGACGAGGATGTCGCCCAGCCGACGACCTTATGGCCGGCCTCTTCGACAAGGCTTTCCAGTTCCATGGCCAGCAGCGCTTCGTCCTCGACGATCAGGACCTTGAGCGGTTCAATCATGACACATTCCCTTTTTGCTGCGGTTCGTTCGGCATCGAGATCACGACCTTGGTTCCGGGTCCGGCGTCGCGCCATTCGATATCGGCTTGCAACTGGCGGGCGAGCGACTTGATCAGCCGCATGCCGAAAGACGCATCGCCACTTGCATCGGTCATGCCGACACCGTCGTCTGACACCTC
>NZ_JBFUGJ010000767.1:0-778 GCF_056402975.1 Mesorhizobium sp. P3_A9
GTAGGCCTGGGCGTCGGCGCGGGATTCACGCAGGCCATCGAAATAGAGGCCGGCGCGTCCTTCGAGCGCGGGTGAGGTGGCGAGGTTGACGATGGCGTCGGCGCCGGTTTCGACCGAACTCCAAGGCGTCACGCCTGCCTGCCGGACCATGGTGGTGTCCATGTAGCTTGCTGGATGCAGCGCGTTGACGGTGACACCGGTGCCCTTCAACTGTTCCGCCAGATCGACGGTGAACAGGATCTGCGCCAGCTTGCTCTGGCAGTAGGCGCGCACGCCGCTATAGCCATGGGTCAGCATGACATCGCCGAAGTCGATCGCCTGCTGGCCTGCCGAGGCGACATTGACGATGCGCGCCGGAGCGCTGGCCTTCAGCAGTGGCAGAAGTTCCGAGGTCAGCAGGAAACCGGCGAGATAGTTGACCGCGAAGCGCAGTTCATAACCGTCGGCACTGACCTTTCGTTTGGTGCCTGCCGTACCGACGCCGGCATTGTTGATGAGGATGTCGAGCCGGTCCGTTCGGGCGCGGACGGCCTCAGCGAGGCGGCGAATTTCGGCCAGCGAGGCGAGGTCGGCGGCCAAGAACTCGGCCTTGCCGCCGGCGGCTTCGATCTCGGCCATTGCCGCCTTGCCGCGCGCGGCATCGCGACCGTGCACCAGCACGCGGGCGCCGTCGGCGCCCAGCCTTTGCGCGACGACGCGGCCGACGCCGTCGGTCGAGCCGGTGATGAGGATTGTCTTGTCTTTCAAGTCCATTCCTGGAGCCTCCTGTCTGCTGCTC
>NZ_JBFUGJ010000768.1:0-778 GCF_056402975.1 Mesorhizobium sp. P3_A9
GGCCAGAGGCGGATCGGGTTTCCATTTGCGGCACGGCCTAGTAAACCCATCCGCGATCGCAGCCGGTCTCGGGAGGTTCCGCGTGTCCAATTCTGTCAACGTCGCAAACGAGAACGGCGTGGCGATCGTCACCATCGACAATCCGCCGGTCAATGCGCTGAGCTTCCATGTCCGCGAGCCGTTGATGCAGGCCCTGGTTTCGCTGCGGGACGATCCATCGGTCGCGGCCATCGTCGTTGCCTGCGCCGGGCGGACTTTTGTTGCCGGCGCCGACATCACCGAATTCGGCAAGCCGCTGCAGCAGCCAGAGCTGCGCGCCATCGTGGCGACGCTGGAGACTATCGCCAAGCCGACGGTTGCCGCCATCCACGGCACTGCGCTCGGCGGTGGTCTCGAGTTGGCGCTCGGCTGTCATTTCCGCGTCGCCGATGTCCAGGCTAAACTCGGCCTGCCTGAAGTGAAGCTCGGGCTGCTGCCGGGTGGCGGCGGCACGGTGCGGCTGCCGCGCCTTGTCGGCGCGCGGAAGGCGCTTGGCATGATCGTTTCTGGAACGCCGATCGGCGCGGGCGATGCGCTGGTCTCCGGCCTGGTGGACGCCCTCTTCGACCGTGACCTGGTCGCGCAAGCCACTCGTTTCGCCACCGAAATGGTTGCAAAGGGTGGCCCGTTCGTAGCGGTGCGCGACCGCAATGAGCGGCTCGAGGAAGTTGATCTCCCGGCCTTCGACAACGAGGCGGCGGAGCTGGCGAAGAAGGCGCGGGGCCTAGAAGCCCCGGTC
>NZ_JBFUGJ010000769.1:0-772 GCF_056402975.1 Mesorhizobium sp. P3_A9
CAGTAGAGTGGTGGTGGTTCGCATATTGTCGCGGTAGTCAGAATATGTTTCCTCCAGCGGACCAAGCGACTTGGGTGCCCCTGGTAAGCGAAGATCGGAGGCCCTCTCCCGAAAAACCTCGAGCTGCTGCTGCGCAGGTCCAATTTCGTTCTCGTTGCGGATCGAGAGGTTCTGTGCAAACGCTTCCATCTCTTTGTTGAAGCGAGGAAGTTCGCCTGAGACCGTTTGAAGCTTTGTGCGGAACTCCCTTCGTTGACGTTGGCGCAGTTTATTTCGCGCTTCGCCAGCTTTCTCAGCCTTGTTGGAAGCTTTGATCTGGGGCAGCACTTCCTCTCGAATATCGGAATCGGAGCCGAAGTATCGCCGTGCGGATAGACGGAGGATATTTGAAACAAGAACCTTCAAGGTCTTGGCTGCTCGATTGTCGAGGAGCCCTTCACGTCCCGCTTTGTCCTTTAGGTTGGAATTGGCATCACGCCGGATAGCAAGGCGACCGAACATCTGACGATGGTTCCAGAACTCCCGGCCGGCATTTTTGCTGCGCCTTGATTCGATCTCGAAAAAATCATTGTCGGTTCGGCCATAGGGAAGCACTCTTAGGCCGTCTCGAAACATCATGAAGCCTGAGTAGCGCTCAGCTAATTCCTGAAAGCGCTGAAACTCCATGCGAGGCAGCGTCGTGTTGCTGGCCTGGAATTCCATCGACGCAATATAGAGCTCGAAGGGGCCGACCTCGGTGTCTGCTCGACGCGGAATCGCAAGATCCTTCGGC
>NZ_JBFUGJ010000770.1:0-750 GCF_056402975.1 Mesorhizobium sp. P3_A9
CAAGAATGCCGATCGACATCCAGACGGCGGCACAACCGAGGATAAGATTGCCGACGCTGGTGTTGAACAATGGCATCAGGTAGAGCGGGCTCGAAAGGTAGACTAGGAAGGCGACGATGAAGGGCAGCGCGCCGATGATGGCGGCCGACGCCTTCGCCTCCATGGACAGCGCCTGGACCTTGGCCTTCATCTTCTTGCGGTCACGAAGCACGCGCGAGAGGTTGCCCAGCGCCTCGGASAGATTGCCGCCGGCCTGMGACTGGATCTGGATGACGATGCCGAAGAAACTYGCCTCGGTGCACGGCATGGTTTCGGSCATGCGCAAGGTSGCATCGGGGATCGACAGGCCCATCTGCTGCGAATCGACAATGCGGCGAAACTCGGTCTTCACCGGCTCGGGGGATTCGTTGGCGATCAGGCGTATGGCATCATTCAGCGGCAGGCCGGACTTGACCGCGCGTACGATGATGTCGAGGGCGTTTGGAAATTCGTTGAGGAATGCCTTGACCCGTCGCGTGCGGCGAAACGAGACGAACCAGCGCGGCAGGCCGAGCGCGCCGGCCAACAGCACGCCTGGCACGACAAGCAGCGGCGCCCCGGCCACGAAGGCGACCACCGCCAGCGCGATCCCACATATAGCGGAATAGATGTAGAAACGTTCGATCGAAACCTTCATGCCGGCCTGGCGAAGCTGGGCTTTCAGTGGCGGCTTCTTGACCGCGTTGTCCTTGGTTTTCTGCTTCTCGTCGA
>NZ_JBFUGJ010000771.1:0-745 GCF_056402975.1 Mesorhizobium sp. P3_A9
GGGTGGGAACAGTCGATGGTTGATGAGCAGGCAAGCCGCAGACTGATGGCACCATCGCCCTCAGTCGATGCGACTGGCATTGCACAACAAGCACGCGAGCCTATCGCCTTCCTTGGGCTCGATTGGGCTTCCTTGGTGCGAGAAGCGCGGTTGCTGAAAAAGCGTCAGCCGCAATCAGCTCAGTTCCTGACCTTGCCAGGGTGTTCCGCGTCGGCCATCAGCTTATTGAAGACGGCAGCGTCCTCTGCGGTGCCAAACGGTGTTGCCTTCGCCGTCCCGTCCACTGTGAGAATAACAGCCAAGTATGGCAGACCCAGCAGTGGCGGGCTGTATACGGCATACGACGGTTTCTTTTCATCGTACATGTTAACGGGGCTACCCGCGAAGCGCTATAGGCGCGTGACTTCGGCAAGGCCGAGACGAGCCCGCTGGCCTTCAGCATACGCCAGAGCGAACGATTCCAGTTCGAATGTCAGGGTGCTTTTTCGGTCATCTTCGACAACCCGGACGTACCATTCGCCGCAGGCTTCGACCACTTCAACGCAAGGGTGAACCTTACTGTTCGTCTCGACGCAATCCATTACGGCTTCCTTGGAAAGCAATGGGCAACGTCGGGCATTATATGACGGCGGATTGGGTGCTGACATTTAAAAAAGATGTACCGGGCCGGCCCTGACGAGGATCCCTGCGAAGGTGCAGGCAGAAGAAATCCCGCCGAAGTCGAAGAGTCGCTAGTGAATTATGC
>NZ_JBFUGJ010000772.1:0-740 GCF_056402975.1 Mesorhizobium sp. P3_A9
CGGCGTAGCTCCAGGCGCCGTCGGCGTCGATCGAGAAGTCGCCATAGATGCCGGCCGTACTGGCCTGCGCCACCACATGCGCTTCACCCGTGTCTGGGTCGGTGATCGTCAGCTGGCCGCCGGTGTTCAGYGCCGCCGCCGTGTCGCCTTCGGTCACGGACTTCGAGTCCGAGCTCACCGTCGCCGCATCGTTGGTGCCGGTGATGGTCACSGTCACCGTCCCCGTCGCCGTGCCGTCCTGGCTCGTCACCGTGAAGGTGTCGGTCACGACCTGACCCGCGGTCAGTTCGTTGTGGGCGCCGTTGCCGGCGTAGCTCCAGGCGCCGTCGGCGTCGATCGAGAAGTCGCCATAGATGCCGGCCGTACTGGCCTGCGCCACCACATGCGCTTCACCCGTGTCTGGGTCGGTGATCGTCAGCTGGCCGCCGGTGTTCAGTGCCGCCGCCGTGTCGCCTTCGGTCACGGACTTCGAGTCCGAGCTCACCGTCGCCGCATCGTTGGTGCCGGTGATGGTCACCGTGACCGTCCCCGTCGCCGTGCCGTCCTGGCTCGTCACCGTGAAGGTGTCGGTCACGACCTGGCCCGCGGTCAGTTCGTTGTGGGCGCCGTTGCCGGCGTAGCTCCAGGCGCCGTCGGCGTCGATCGAGAAGTCGCCATAGATGCCGGCCGTACTGGCCTGCGCCACCACATGCGCTTCACCCGTGTCTGGGTCGGTGATCGTCAGCTGGCCGCCGGTGTTC
>NZ_JBFUGJ010000773.1:0-736 GCF_056402975.1 Mesorhizobium sp. P3_A9
ATCGCCATACTTGCCTGGACACAGTCTGTGAAAACGAGTGATAAGGTAGGCCTGCGCTCAGAGTCAAAGAAGTGCCGGGGGCACCAGAAAATGGCACACCCACTATGCAACGCAATGCTTGGCCTCTCGGCCCTTGCCCTGGTCGCGTGCCAAACTGCCCCTGAAACGCAGCAACCCGCCGCTGTCGAACCTGCGCTAGGACCTGGTCCCACTCCTTCCCAACCTGCCTTGGGTCCTGCCGCTGTTTCTTCCGGTTCGGCAATCATGGATCAATCCGTGACGATCACTCCCCCTGGCAAGGGCATTCCAGCAAAATACGCTGCCTTTTCGGGCCTATGGGCCGGACGATTGGAAGGGATGTATGAAGCCAAACTTGCTGTTCAGACGATTGCCTCCAATGGAAAGGTGACGGTCACCTATGCGTGGGGAAATCTAGCCGACAACTTCCCGGGGGAGGCCGCCGGCGCGGGAAGAATTATTGGGACCACGTTGAAGCTTGGGCGCCTCCCGAACGGCGCGGACCTCAGCTTTGTGATGCTGTCCGACGGAACCCTGGCCGCAACCGTCGCGCTTGCCGGCCAGACCTACACGGGCACGTTCGTCAAGCAATAATCAAAGACGCATCTGGGTGGCGCTCCGGCCAATTCCGAAGCAGCGTGTCAGCTCGCAGATTACCGGTGCTGGAAGAACTGCAAGAACAGTTCCCGCTCGGTGGTGATGTCGAGCTTCTCGTAGA
>NZ_JBFUGJ010000774.1:0-735 GCF_056402975.1 Mesorhizobium sp. P3_A9
GTCGGGGCCTCGGTCTCGAAAATCCTTATCGAGCGGCGGCGCGCGGTGTCGTAGAGCAGGCCGCGCAGTTCCTCACGTCCGCGCGCGATGCGCGACATCAGCGTGCCGGCCGGCACGCCGAGCATCTCGGCGGCCTCGGCGTTGGAAAAACCTTCGATGGCAACCGTCGTCAGCGCGGCGCGCCTGTCAGGGCTGACCGCCTGCAGGGCGTCGATGATCTCGCGCGCGGCGACGGCCTCCAACTGATCGGCAGGAGCAGCCTGCACGTCGCCGGCCTCCAGCGGCAGCATCGAGGCCTCGCCGCGCCGGTTCAGCTTGCGCACCTGATCAATGAACAGATGATGCATGATCGTGAACAACCATTTTCTGGGGCTTTCGCCCGTCTGCCAGTTGTCGAGCCGTTTAAGCGCCCGTTCCAGACAGTCCTGGACGAGATCGTCGGCGGAATCGCGGTCGCGCAGAAGCGAGCGCGCATAGCGCCGCAAACGCGGGATTTCGTCGAGGATGGCTCTCTGCTTCTCGTCCATGACCTGTCTTTGTTTCGGCATGCCGTTGCCGCAAAATCGCTACGCCCTCGGGTCGAGCCCAAGGGCATGACTGCTACCGGCCGTGCGATCATGGCCCCAAGGGACTATAGGCGCATCCCCCGCCCGGCCGATGCGCAGCCGCAGGAAACCGGGGCAAGCGTGGCAAGCATGATTCGCATTGCTTCCCCGCGATCCGACGGCGGTGGAT
>NZ_JBFUGJ010000775.1:0-712 GCF_056402975.1 Mesorhizobium sp. P3_A9
CGCGCGCGTTTTCCGCGGAAATAGGATTTTACCCACGGGTCCTCGCTCTTCAGCATGTCGTCGATAGTGCCCTCGACCAATACTTTCTTCTTGCCGAGCACCGCCACGTGGTCGCAAGCGGTAAACAGCGTATCGAGGTCATGCGTGACCATATAGACGGTCAAATCCATGGTGTCGCGCAGCTTGACGACGAGTTCGTCGAATTCGGCCGCGCTGATCGGATCGAGGCCGGATGTCGGCTCGTCGAGAAAGACGATGTCAGGGTCGAGCGCAAGCGCGCGTGCCAGTGCGGCGCGCTTGATCATGCCGCCGGAGAGTTCGGAGGGAAATTTCTGCGCCGCGTCCGGCGGCAGCCCGACCAGCTCGATCTTGAGCAGCGCCAGCTCGTCCATCAGCTTTTTCGGCAAGTCGAGATATTCGCGCATCGGCACCTGCACGTTTTCCTGCACGGTCAGAGCCGAAAACAGCGCGCCATGCTGGAACAGCACGCCAAGCCGCATGTCGACGCGAAGACGTTCAATGTCGCTCGCTTTATCGACATCGACGCCGAGCAACTTGATCGTTCCGGATTGCTTGCGCATCAGGCCAAGGATGGTGCGCAAAAGCACCGATTTGCCAGCGCCCGAGGCGCCGACAAAGCCTAGGATCTCGCCCCGTCTGATATCGAGCGAAAGTTTGTCGAGGATCAGCTTTCCGTCGATAGCAACGGTGA
>NZ_JBFUGJ010000776.1:0-694 GCF_056402975.1 Mesorhizobium sp. P3_A9
GGCAGGTAGTGCAATGGTCCTCGTTCTTGCCATGCCGGCAAGCGCAGCTGGGCTCGGCGTCGGTGTCGGCGCCTCGGTGGGCGGCAGCGGCGGCGTCAATGCCGGCGTCGGCGCTTCTGTCGGTGGCAGCGGCGGCGTCAACGCCGGCGTCGGTGCTTCGGTCGGCGGCTCCAACGGCGTGAATGCCGGGGCGGGTGCGAATATCGGCGGCTCGACCGGCGTCAGCGCAGGGCTCGGCGCTTCCGTCGGTGGTAGCAATGGTGTCAATGCCGGAGTGGGCGCCAATGTCGGTGGCACAGGCGGCGTCACTGCAGGGCTCGGCGCCAATGTCGGCGGCACGGGTGGCATCGGCGTCGGTGTCGGCGTGGGCGTCGGTACTGGAACCAATCCCAGCAATCCGTCAAATCCGTCCAACCCCAGCAATCCCTCGAACCCCAGCAATCCGAGCCTGCCGGGTGTCGTGGCCCAGATGTCCAGCAGCCAGGTGGCGCGCATGAAGAAGCGTTGCGTCGACGTGCTCAGCAGTGAGGGCACCTATGACCGTGACCTGCGTCAGCTCTGCCTGCTGATCGCCCGCCGCTGAGGGCAGGATCGCCAGGAACGGAAGTGCACAACCAGCCGTGAGGCTTGACGGCACTCTCCTGGCCTCCGGCCGGTCGGAAAGCCCGCCATTTCGGCGGGCTTTCTGCTGTGG
>NZ_JBFUGJ010000777.1:0-682 GCF_056402975.1 Mesorhizobium sp. P3_A9
TGCCATGCAGGACTTCAACTTCCGCAGGCCGCAGGAAGCGTTCGTCGATGGAGACGTGATCCTCCATATTGAGACCGGCATGTTCGAAGGCGAGCTTGCAGAAGTCCCGAACGGAGACGGTCTTGCCCGTGGCGACCACATAGTCGCTTGCCGTGTCTTGCTGCACCATCAGCCACATGGCTTCGACATAGTCGCGTGCGTGGCCCCAGTCGCGCTTGGCGTCCAAATTGCCGAGCGCCAGCTTGTCCTGCAGTCCAAGCTTAATGCGGGCGACAGCGTCGGTAATCTTGCGGGTGACGAATTCGATGCCGCGCAGGGGCGATTCATGATTGAAGAGAATGCCGCTCGACGCGTGGAGCCCAAAGCTTTCGCGATAATTGACCGTCATCCAATGTGCATAGAGCTTGGCTGCGGCGTAGGGAGAGCGCGGGTAAAAGGGGGTTTTTTCCGACTGGATGGGTTCCTGGATCAGCCCAAACATTTCCGAAGAAGATGCCTGGTAGAAACGGGTTTCAGGACACGTTATCCGCACCGCTTCCAGCACATTGGCGGCGCCAATGCCCGTCACGTTGCCAGTCAAAAGCGGTTGCTGCCAAGACGATTTGACGAAAGATTGCGCGGCAAGATTGTAGACTTCGGCCGGACGAACGTCCTGGAGGACCCGGATGAGACCGGAGAGATC
>NZ_JBFUGJ010000778.1:0-682 GCF_056402975.1 Mesorhizobium sp. P3_A9
CGGTTATCGCATCATCCACCAAGGCCAAGGTGTTGACCGAAGCCCCCTATTCCCCCGCCTTCTACGTTCCGTTCGCCGACATCGATTTCGACGCTCTGAGCGGCACCGAACACTCGACGCATTGCCCCTACAAGGGCGATGCCAGCTATTGGAGCGTGCTGCCGGCCGGCGAGACCGGCCAGAATGCGATGTGGGCCTACGAGCGGCCTTTCGACGAAATGACCGAAATCCGCGACCACGGTGCGTTCTACGCCAGCAAGGTGACGATCGAAGCCACGCCGGGCTAAACGCTTCGACTTGAAGGCACCACCCTCAGTCGGTCGTGCCGTGATTGCCTGTGCCATCGGCGTCGTCGAGACGCACGAAGGTCATGCCCTTTTCCTTCAGCGCCAGCAGGCCCTGAACCACGCCCTCGCCAGCTGCATGGGTCGGCTGGTTGATGTGCGAGATGATGACGTCGCCGTCCTTGGCTGCGGCGATGCGCCTGGCGGTCTCCTTGGCGCCCAGCAGCGAACCGCCATCGCCATTGATCGAGAAGCCGGCAATCTTGAAGCCGAGCTTGCGGATCATCGCGATCGCCGAGGGGCTGTATTCGGCGGTTGCGCCGCGGAACCATTTCGGCACCGGCTCGCCGGTCCTGGCAAGCGCCGCGGCCCCCGACTCGACCTCGGCCAGCACAGCC
>NZ_JBFUGJ010000779.1:0-681 GCF_056402975.1 Mesorhizobium sp. P3_A9
AGCATCGGCCGTCGGGCGTCGACGCCAATCCCTATCTGATCGCGGCGACGGTACTGGCCGGCATCGTCAAAGGTCTCGACGAAGGTCTCGACCCCGGACCCGAAACCACCGGCAATGGCTATGAATCGGCAATCACCCGCACGACCATGCCGGTGGACTGGCGCGCCGCGATCGAAGCGGCAAGGGCGTCGACCTTCCTGAAAGGCGCGCTCGGCGAAGACCTGCACCGGACGTTTGTTGCGATCAAGCAATCCGAATATCTGCGCGTCGCGCGCACGGTCAGCGAGCTGGACTATCACCTCTATCTGCACGAGGTGTAGGCGGTCCGTCGGCACAAGTTCAGCGAATCAGGATCGCCCTGAGATCGTTGACATTCGTGCCAGTCGGGCCTGGCACGAAAAGATCGCCGACGGCATTGAAGGCCGTCCAGGCGTTGTTGCCGGCCAGCATAGCCTTGGCATCGACGCCGGCCACGCGCATGCGCGACACCGTCGAACCGTCGGCGAAGGCGCCGGCATTGTCCTCCGAACCGTCAATGCCGTCAGTGTCTGCGGCCAGCGCATGGATGCCTTGTGTGCCGCTGATGCCGACGGCGAAGGCGAGCAGGAATTCCGAGTTGCGGCCGCCCTTGCCTTTGGCACGAAGCGTCACCGTGGTTTCGCCCCCGGAGAGGATCAGCAC
>NZ_JBFUGJ010000780.1:0-675 GCF_056402975.1 Mesorhizobium sp. P3_A9
GCCTGTTCGATGCGGCCGAAATCAACCGCGGCGAAGGCCGCCTTCAGCACATCCGGTCCCGCGCCAGGTTTCGTTGCGTCGATCGACAGGATCTGTCGGTAGCGGCGCGCACCAGGCAGGCCATGGAACAGGCCGACCATGTGCCGAGTGACATGACCGAGCCGGCCACCCTGCTCGATATGGTGCGCCGCATAGTCGGCCATCGCATCGATCAGCGCGGCAAAATCGAAGGCGCCGGCTTCGCCGCCATAAACCGCGGCGTCGACACCGGCCAGGATGCCGGGCGTATGATAGGCGGCGCGGCCAAGCATGGCGCCATCGACATGGTCGAGGTGGCGAAGGGCTTCTTCTAGCGATTGAATACCGCCATTGATGCCGATGAACTGGTTCGGCTTTTTGGCCTTCAGGCGATAGACCCTGTCATAGTCGAGCGGCGGGATGTCGCGATTTTCCTTCGGGCTCAAGCCTTCCAGCCACGCCGTGCGGGCATGCACCCAAAGCGCGTCCGCGCCGGCGGCGAAGACACCGTCCGCCAGCGCGTCGAGCGCGGTTTCAGGATCCTGCTCATCGACGCCGATGCGGCATTTGACGGTGACCGGAGTGTTCACCGCGGCCTTCATCGCGCCAACGCAATCGGCAACGACAACCGGCACCTTCATCAGGCAGGCGCCGAAC
>NZ_JBFUGJ010000781.1:0-675 GCF_056402975.1 Mesorhizobium sp. P3_A9
GCCGAATACGACGCCTGGCTGATCAAGATCAATGATGGCGACCAGTTCGGCAGCGGCTTTGTCGACGTCAACCCCAACTCCAAGATCCCGGCTCTGATGGACCGCAGCGGCGCCACGCTGGTGCGCATCTTCGAGTCCGGCTCGATCCTGGTCTATCTCGCCGAAAAGTTTGGCGAGTTCCTGCCGACCGAACAGCCGGCCCGTGCGGAAGTGCTGTCCTGGCTGTTCTGGCAGATGGGCTCGGCGCCGTATCTGGGCGGCGGCTTCGGCCATTTCTACGCCTACGCGCCGCAGAAATTCGAATACGCCATCGACCGCTTCGCCATGGAAACCAAGCGTCAGATGGACGTGCTCGACCGCCGGCTGGCGGAAACTGAATATCTCGGCGGCAAGGATTACTCGATCGCCGACATGGCGGTGTGGCCCTGGTATGGCGGGCTGGCGCTCGGCCGCATGTACAATGATTCCGCCGACTTCCTGTCGGTGCAGGAATACAAACACGTTCAGCGCTGGGCAAAAGCGATCGACGAGCGCCCGGCGGTCAAGCGCGGCCGCATGGTCAACCGTGCCTTCGGCGAGCCGGCCCTGCAGCTGCACGAGCGCCACGACGCCAGCGATTTCGAGACGAATACGCAGGACAAGCTGGCCGCGGAATAGGCAGCGGCAAGACTGAAC
>NZ_JBFUGJ010000782.1:0-667 GCF_056402975.1 Mesorhizobium sp. P3_A9
TTCCTGCTGTTCGTCTGGTTCGCCATCTTCATTCTTCTCGCCGGCTGGGCCGCGACTTTCATCGACATTTGCCGACAGTTACTGACCTAGGAGGTCTGGGAGCATGGCAGAGACGACACTGACGCATATCGGCCAGACGGAGCCGCGGCCGGCGGGCTGGCAAGGCATCGCCGCCGACTGGTCTTCGGACCAGCGGGCGTTCAAGAATGTCTCCTGGGGGAAGGCCATGATGTGGATCTTCCTGCTCAGCGACACCTTCATCTTCGGCTGCTTCCTGATCTCCTACATGACCGCGCGCATCTCCACCCGCGTGCCGTGGCCAAATCCGAGCGAGGTCTTCGCGCTGCGCATCGGCGGCCAGGAAATCCCCCTGATCCTCATCGCCATCATGACCTTCGTGCTGATCTCGAGCAGCGGAACGATGGCCATGGCGGTCAATTTCGGCTATCGCCGCGACCGCCGCAAGACGGCGATCCTCATGCTTTTGACCGCAGCACTCGGCGCGACCTTTGTCGGCATGCAAGCCTTTGAATGGACCAAACTGATTACCGAAGGGGTGCGGCCCTGGGGCAATCCATGGGGCGCCGCACAGTTCGGTTCGTGCTTCTTCATGATCACCGGCTTCCACGGCACTCATGTGACGATCGGGGTGATCTTCCTGCTCATC
>NZ_JBFUGJ010000783.1:0-665 GCF_056402975.1 Mesorhizobium sp. P3_A9
GAAAGCTGCAGTAGCCCAGGATGATAATCGCCCAATTCTTTTCGCTGCGATAAGCGTTGACCGTGGCATCGAAATCTTCCGACGAACCACCGACTTTTCTGCCGAACAAGGCTGCGGCTTCCTTGATCCCGTAACCGCGGAAGCCAAACCAGCTTATCGAGAAGCCCACGCGCCTACTCCGCCGCCACCAGCCCTGCCATCTCGCGGTTCTTCATCAGCTTGTAGATGATCGAATCCATCAGCGCCTGGAATGAAGCGTCGATGATGTTTTCGGARACGCCGACCGTCCACCAGCGGGCGCCGGTGCCGTCATGCGATTCGATCARRACSCGGGTGATSGCCTCGGTGCCGCCATTGAGGATACGCACCTTGAAGTCGGCGAGTTCGAGATCGGCGATCTCGTTCTGGTACTTGCCGAGATCCTTGCGCAACGCAATGTCGAGCGCGTTGACCGGGCCATGGCCTTCCGCCACCGACATTTTCTCCTCGCCCTCGACCAGCACTTTGACCACGGCTTCCGACACCGTCTTCAGCTGGCCATTGGCATCGAAGCGGCGTTCGATCATGCAGCGAAACGAGGTGACGTGGAAAAACTCCGGCAGGCCGTGCAGCATCTTGCGTGCCAAGAGCTCAAAGGAGGCGTCGGCGCCCTCATAGGCATAGCC
>NZ_JBFUGJ010000784.1:0-663 GCF_056402975.1 Mesorhizobium sp. P3_A9
GGCGCAATAGGGATGGCCGAGACGCACCGACACAGGTGAGAGCGCGATAAGGCGCCCGGCCTCCAGATCGGCACGCGCCATGACCCGCTGGCCGAGCGCTATGCCGAGACCCAGCCTTGCCGCTGATATCGCCAGGCTGGACAGGCCGACACGCCGCCCATGCGAAGGATCGGGTGAACGGCTGCTGCCCGAGGCCGCGAACCAGTCGGCCCAGCTCGGATGCGTGGCGTAGTTCGGGCCCCAGTTGGTGTGGATGAACAGGCTCTCGTGCAGGTCCGCCAGGCCGGACGCGTCGCCGCCATGCCGGCGCCAGAACTCCGGCGAACACACCGGCAGGACATCGTCATGGACGTGACGGACGAGTTTCAAGCCAGGATAGTGATAGTCGCCATAGGAGATGCGCAGATCGATGTTCTGGCGCGCAATGTCGACCGGGTCATCCTCGACGCGGACGTCGATCGCCATGTGCGGAAAGGCTTCGAGCAGCACGGCCAGTCTTGGCGCCAGCCACAGTTCGGCCAGCGAAAACGGCACGCTGACGACAAGGCGCGTTCTCAAAGTCCCTTCCAGCATGCGCTGGCCGATCGCCGCGATGTCGCCCAAAGCACGCGCCGTCTGCGGGTAGATCGCGTGGCCGGCATCGGTCAGCGCGATGCGGTTGCC
>NZ_JBFUGJ010000785.1:0-662 GCF_056402975.1 Mesorhizobium sp. P3_A9
GGGTGGGGCGTGCCCGCTAAAAGGCCAAGTCTATTTTCTTAAAAGCAGAGCCCATTTCCGCCGGTTTGCCGGCGGTTTTCGCGAAAAGGCAGCAGTCATGAGTGGCGTGAACGAGATCCGGTCGACCTTTCTCGACTATTTCCGCAAGGAGGGCCACGAGGTCGTGGCCTCGAGCCCGCTCGTGCCGCGCAACGATCCGACATTGATGTTCACCAATGCCGGCATGGTGCAGTTCAAGAACGTCTTCACYGGTYTSGARAAGCGGSCCTATTCGCGCGCCWCGACTGCCCAGAAGAGCGTSCGCGCCGGCGGCAAGCACAACGACCTCGACAATGTCGGTTACACCGCGCGCCATCTGACCTTCTTCGAAATGCTCGGCAATTTCTCCTTTGGCGACTATTTCAAGGAGCGTGCCATCGAGCTTGCCTGGAACCTGATCACCAAGGAGTTCGGGCTGAACAAGGACAAGYTGCTGGTCACCGTCTAYCATACGGACGACGAGGCGGCCGGCTTCTGGAAGAAGATCGCCGGCTTCTCSGACGAYCGCATCATCCGCATCCCGACCTCGGMSAATTTCTGGSSSATGGGCGACACCGGYCCYTGCGGCCCKTGCTCGGAAATCTTCATCGACCGTGGCGAGCACATTTGGGGCGGCCCTCCCG
>NZ_JBFUGJ010000786.1:0-662 GCF_056402975.1 Mesorhizobium sp. P3_A9
CCTCARCACRTCGCGGACCCTGTCGAGCAGCAAGAGCGTMGCTGCCATRTCGGGAACMAGGCCGAAAGCMCGGTAAAATATCGTCATCGATGCMGMRAACARAGCTTGCTGGATSGCAGGYAGCGTTGCGTCACTCCCGGTAAGGGCGGCGGCGTAGAGTTCCGCCATGGGACGCTGCTGCGCCGGCCTGGCTGCCGCCAGGTAGGTGTCCTGGGTGATGGCACGCCGAACCGACCAATCCTCACCATTGGTGTTGAAGCGGCTGAAACCGAGTGCCGAAATCAGCGAGAAGTTCTTGCGGAAGAGCTCCGGCGCCTTGACGATGGTGTCTACGGCTTCCGGATTGTCGAAGACAATCATGTTGCCGAGGTTGCCAGTCTTTCTATTCGTTTCCATCTGCCCGCTTTGGGCAAAAAGCGCATAGACAAGGTTGTTGAGAACGCTTTCGATTTGCGTCTGACTGTCCATCAATGCTCCTCGGCAACCCCGAACGCCACAAGGCGTCGCGCTGATATTTCGACTACAAAACCCGCCGCTATCTTATTTGATTCGCAGGGATAAAAAGCCGTCTGTGGCAAAGACGTAACACTGCCCGGGCAAATTATTATAACAGCTATCTCGTCAGGTACTGTCCATCAATGCTCCTCGGCAACCCCGAACGC
>NZ_JBFUGJ010000787.1:0-660 GCF_056402975.1 Mesorhizobium sp. P3_A9
GGACATGGAGCCGCTGGTCGAGGTGGTGCAGGACACGTGCGGCCGGCACGACGCTTTCGCGCTCGCCTGCGCGGCCAAATATTACGACGACATCGGCTATCCCGGCCACACCAACTGCTCGGAGAATTTTAACCGCGCGCTGGCCGACAAGGGCGTCACGCCCCGCGCAGGCTGGATGGCGATCAACTTCTTCTTCAACACGGCGATCGACGCGCATGGCGTCATGGTCTCCGACGAACCATGGTCTCGCCCAGGCGACTATGTGCTGCTGCGGGCGCTGACCGACATCGTCTGCGTTTCCTCCGCCTGCCCCGACGATACGACGCCGGCCAATGGCTGGAACCTGACCGACATCCATGTGCGAACCTATTCCGGCCAGCACAAATTCTCGCGAGCGATCGCCAGACGAATGACGCCCGATTCGGAACCCAAAATGACCCGCGAGACAGCTTTTCATTCGAGCTTTGCCAAGCACACCCGCAACTTTGTCGAGTACAGGGGCTACTGGCTGGCCAATGCCTTCGCCAAGGAAGGTCCCATCGACGAATACTGGGCCTGCCGGCAGGATGCCGTGATCATGGACCTGTCGCCGCTGCGCAAATTCGAGGTCACCGGCCCGGATTCCGAAGCGCTGCTGCAATACACGCTGACCCGCGACGT
>NZ_JBFUGJ010000788.1:0-649 GCF_056402975.1 Mesorhizobium sp. P3_A9
CTACCACGGCGGATCGACCAACCACACGGACCGGAACCGGCGCGGCGTAAACCACGTTTTCACCATCCCGATGCTGCGGCAACAGCTTCATCTTCCGTCGGTCCTGTCCGATTTCCCGGGATTAAGCGCGGATCAGAAGAAGATTCTCGGATTTGGTCTGGACGAGTATCGCTCGGTGGACGCGTGGTTCGGCGCGCGGGCAAAGAAGTAGATGCCGCGAAAGCGGCACGCCCTTGCTTCCGATGCTACGGAACTGCCC
This sequence comes from Mesorhizobium sp. P3_A9, assembly GCF_056402975.1. NCBI lineage: Bacteria > Pseudomonadati > Pseudomonadota > Alphaproteobacteria > Hyphomicrobiales > Phyllobacteriaceae > Mesorhizobium > Mesorhizobium sp. P3_A9. The sequence continues at coordinate 260 of NZ_JBFUGJ010000788.1, forward strand.
GCTCGATGGTGACCGATTTGAACGCCGCCGTGCCGGTTCCCAGGGTCCAGACCCGAAACTCCATAACCGATGTGTGGTCGAGCGAGAAGAGCAGCTGTTGGGGGCCGTGACTTTCCGTCAAATCCTTCTGAGCTATAACTATTCCGCCCGGTGATGCAGCTGCGTCAATGCGCAGCGCGGCAGTCGGACTGCTGTTGGCTTCGACGTCAAAGATAAGGCGATACGTTCCCGGGGCGACGCTCACATAGGGACCATAGTACAGCGCGCCGTTCGCTTCCGGCGGCGCCACCAGCGCCTTCCCGTCGCCGCGCTCTTGCAGGGAGCCCACTTGTGTAAGCGCCTGGGCGTCCGCATGAAATGTTACCGGCTGTGTGAACCGAACATCCCAGC
>NZ_JBFUGJ010000789.1:0-644 GCF_056402975.1 Mesorhizobium sp. P3_A9
GTGCTGGTCTCTCGCGCCCTGGCGTCCGGCGTCCTCGTGGCGCCGTTTTCCCAGCGTGTCCTGAGTGGCCTCAGCCTCGAAGTTCTGGCTCCAGACCGCCCACCCGCCCAGGCAGCGCAAATGATCGAATGGCTGCTTTCGCAGGCAGAGTTGACCAGCTCGGGCGAAAAGGCGTGATTGGACAAAAGCCCGAGTGGCGGTGGCGATCGACGGCGAAGTGGTCTTCGCCATCGGTCTCTTAGAGAGGTTCGCCGTTTCACGGAAACGGCGACCCGCTCTAAGTCCTTGTTTTGACGCAATTCCGAACGGAAAACCGTTCACACTTTTCCTGGAATTGCTCTCGTCTCAGGGCGCCACCACCAAGCGGCCTTGCATATTGGGGTGAAAGCGGCAGAAATAATCGACCGCTCCCGCCGCCTTCAATGTCAGGCTTGCCGACTTCTTCGGCCGGATCATCACATCCCAGCCGCCCTTCACCGTGGCTGTGTGGGCGAACACGTCCTTGTTCACCCACTCGATCGTGTCGCCGACCTTCGCTTCCACGGTCACCGGCGAAAAGACGAGCTTGTCGATGGTGACCTGGATGGTTGCGGCCGCTGCCGGCACTGCCGCAAGGGCCAGCACCAGCGCAGTCAGCCATGACA
>NZ_JBFUGJ010000790.1:0-642 GCF_056402975.1 Mesorhizobium sp. P3_A9
GAATTCAGAGGCATAGTCGAGCGAAGGGCTGACGATCAGGTCAGGCACATAGCCGATGAGGGTGTGCTGGCCGAGTTCGGCAGYGGTTTTCGGCAGGCCATTGGCAGCGGCATAGGCACGCGAGGCGAACAGGCCGAGYGAATAGTCGACCAGCTTTCCTGCCACCAGCCGGCCYTCSGTCGGCCGCTCGACGGTGATGGCGATGTCGGCTTCGCGCCGGGACAGCGAAAAGGAGCGCGGCACCGGCACGAGCTGGATCGTCAGTTCGCGATGCAGCGCGGTCAGTTCACCGAGACGCCTGGCCAGGAAGGCGACGCCAAAACCGTCCGGCGCACCGATACGCACGGTGCCGGAGATATCGTCGCCTTCGCCCGATATGGTCGAGCGCGCGGCGATCATGTCGCCTTCCATGCGCTCGGCAATGTCGAGGAAGCGCTCGCCGGCGTGCGTCAGCTCGCTGCCCGTGGTCAGCCGGCGAAACAGTTTCGTGCGCAGCGCGTCCTCGAGTGCAGCGATGCGGCGCGAGACGGTGGCGTGATTGAGCTCCAGCCTTTTGGCGGCGCCAAGGATCTGGCCGGCGCGCGCGACGGCGAGGAAAATGCGGACGTCGTCCCAGTTCATGGGCATCCCCAGGAGATATCT
>NZ_JBFUGJ010000791.1:0-628 GCF_056402975.1 Mesorhizobium sp. P3_A9
CAGCCGTCCTTCGGCCAGATCAGCCCGTTCGAGAGGTCGTTGGTGCGCTCGGCGAAATGAAGGGGAGGCAACGGCGGCATCGGTGGCTCAGAGACAAACCGAATTGGTTCGCCAAGACGTCAGCCTACAATGGCTTGCCCCGCATCAAAGCCTTTGCCCATCCGGTTCGAGGCGCGCCGTTCGAGTTCACAGTCATCGGGCAGAGTTTGCCTCGTCCTCTGACGACCCCATCCTCGTCGTTCGCGAGCGAACGGCACCATTCTGATACCGGCCGCTCATCAGGCGGACGACGAACTGGGCTCGAAGTCGGCCTGGAACCTGTGCTGCGGTTAAGGCATCCGACGTGTTGATCGTGGTCGACAACTAGGTCGGCGAATTGGAAATGAACCGCAACTCCAAAACCTGCGTTAGAGCAAAATTGCACACCGGCTTACAGGCTGTGCGCAGCAAAGCCAAAGCCTTGCGATGTCGCCCCGCTTACGACAGGATTGCCGCAACTTGAGGTTAGCCTATGACGCCAGATACCTTGCGACCCGACCACCCGCCACTCGACACTCCGCCCGTGCAGTACCTGAACTTGGACCCGTCGTTTTATGTCCGCGATGATGTCTGGCAGCAGGAACGGAGC
>NZ_JBFUGJ010000792.1:0-626 GCF_056402975.1 Mesorhizobium sp. P3_A9
TAGTCGAGCAGCCCACGCCACGATAGAAGTCCGCCAGCTTTCGATGGCCTGGCAGAAGCCGGTTCGGCCCAGCCCTTAGGTCGGGCAACCGGAGCTAGGGCAAGCTACCGCCGTTACGGCGGACAGCTTCTCGCGCCTTGCGAACACCGGCTTCACATAAATCTTCTTCATGGTATCTCCCCTTCGCCAAAACCCTCAAGGCGACCCTTGCCGTAGCCTTGATCGCATTGTCAAGCGAGCTGCGAGCAACCACAAATAACAAAACAGTGACGGCCTCAGCTCGGCTGAGGAGACGGCCAGCCATCGATGAACTTTAGTTGGTCGAAAAGAACGCCCGCCATCTTCTCGGCAGCGATTCTTGTTCGCGAGCAGCGGACTGCGGCTGCCTTTCACATTGGATTCTGGTAGCCTGAGCGGATGGGGAATCTAATAGAATTCGCTCACGAGATGTCGCAGCCAGCACTAGACATGGACTGGCGGATCTTAGCGTTGGGTAGCCTTGCCGTACTGGTGGGCATGGCCGCAATATTCTGGTCAGGGCGCAAATCCTGAAGCTACCAAGGTTCCCAATTTGACGCTCCCGCGGTTTCGGCGCGCCCGCACAGGCGACAAGATCAGACCAAGAT
>NZ_JBFUGJ010000793.1:0-625 GCF_056402975.1 Mesorhizobium sp. P3_A9
CTTCGGCCGCTAACAGCCGAAGTAGATCTCCAGAAAAAAGAGCGGCGGGCCTGGCCCGCCGCTCTTTTTTGTTGACACGGACCAGTCGCCTCAAGCCGCCTTTGCTTCCGGCCTGTGCAGCGCGAAGGAATGTCCGTCGGCAACGAAGATATGCAGGTCTCCGCCATCCGCGCTCAGCCGCAGCGTCGCCCCTCGCTTGACCTCGACATTGCCGGGCAGCTTGGTCACCAGCGGCAGGTCGGCGCGGCCGATGTCCACATAGATGAGCTGGACCTCGCCGAGCTGCTCGACATAGTCCACCTTGCCCTCGAAGAGATAATCGGCGCCGGTGGAGACCACCAGATCCTCCGGCCGCACGCCGAAGCTTACCGCAGCACCCTTCGCTGAAGCCGGCGTGGCGATCGGCACCGTCGCCTTGCGGCCGCCGACATGGCTGACGACAGTCGAATTACCGGTTGTTTCGATCGTCGCCGGCAGGATGTTCATGGCCGGCGAGCCGATGAACTGGGCAACGAACAGATTGCCGGGCTTCTTGTAGAGGTCCATCGGCGTGCCGACCTGCTCGATATGGCCCTCTTTCAGTACCACGATGCGATCGGCCAGCGTCATCGCCTCGACCTGGTCG
>NZ_JBFUGJ010000794.1:0-614 GCF_056402975.1 Mesorhizobium sp. P3_A9
CGCACGCCCCGCTGCGCGGCACTGAAGACTTCATGCAGAAGCAATCGGCCGGTGTGGTCATCGTGCCAAAGGTAGTACATGAGGTCGAGCGTGCGAACCGCACTTCTCGCCGCCAGAACGCGTGCGGCGAAGGCGTCATAATTGTCCGAAACGAGCAGCAAGCCGCTCTTGCCGGCTTTGATCTTGTCGTCCGTCGTTCGCGCGATGGAGACGTCCATGAATTGGGTACCCTCGAACGGCTCTGGAGCCGCCCTTGCTCAAAATCATAGCAAGAACACTTCAGGGCTAATCTGGTTGCATGGGGACCTGTCCAAGCCTTGGAGGTCCGAGCTTGGGGTTCCGCTCAGACGCGCATCCCGACTGAGGGTTTCGATTTCCGTTTAGCGAGATCGGCATCGACCTTGTGCTGTATGCGCCGCTGTTTCTGGGTGGCTTCGGCACCGTTTCGGGCGGGCGAGATTCTTCTCCGCGAAGCAAAAAAGCGCCTTGGCTGCAGTTCGGCGATGCAACCAAAGACAGTTTCTGTCGTTTTGCCCCGTTCGATATTGGGGGATTTCTTGGCAGCATCCAACCAGGACAGGKCGAGCGCTGCATTTCGCAGCGCCGGCGAGATG
>NZ_JBFUGJ010000795.1:0-613 GCF_056402975.1 Mesorhizobium sp. P3_A9
CTGCTGGAGAGGTCGAAATTGTCGCCCGGGCCAAAGAGACTGGCCGGCATTGCCGATATGTAGTCGACGCCATGTTGGCGCCGATAAGCCTGGCACAGTTTCAGCCCGGCGATCTTGGCGATCGCATAGGCTTCGTTGGTGGGTTCGAGCGGGCCGGTCAGCAAAGCATCTTCCGAGATCGGTTGCGCCGCGAACTTCGGGTAGATGCAGGACGAGCCAAGAAACAGCAGTTTGCCCACCTCGCTGCGAAAGGCGCCGTCGATGACATTGCTCTGCAGGACGAGATTTTCATGCAGGAAATCCGCCGGGAACCGGTCATTGGCCAGAATGCCGCCGACCTTGGCGGCAGCCAACACCACGGCATCCGGCCTGTGCTCGGCCATCCAGCGCCGCACACCGGCCTGATCGAGAAGATCGAGCCGGTCACGAGATACGGTCAGGACCTCGCAGCCCTCGGACGCCAGCCGGCGCACAATCGCCGCGCCGACCATGCCGCGATGCCCGGCGACGAAAACCCGCTTGCCCTGAAGTTCAAACATGTCGCCCATCAGCGCATCCTATGCCGAGCGACCGCTCTGCCCTGTGCCGCCAATGGCGCGCGCCAGATCTGCCT
>NZ_JBFUGJ010000796.1:0-612 GCF_056402975.1 Mesorhizobium sp. P3_A9
GATCAAGCGGATCGAGGTGAAACCGAACGCGCGCCTGAGCCTTCAGGCGCATCATCACCGCTCCGAGCACTGGGTGGTGGTGAGCGGGACCGCGAAGGTCGTCAATGGCCAGAGTGAAATCCTGCTGGCGACCAACCAGTCCACCTATATCCCTTGCGGCCACAAGCACCGCCTCGAAAATCCCGGCATTCTTCCGCTCGTCATGATCGAAGTGCAAAGCGGGGAATATCTTGGCGAAGACGATATTGTGCGGTTCGATGATGTTTACGGACGCACGTAACTTGTAAGGTTGCCCAGGCAACATCCCGATCTGGATATGTTTCTGTTATCGGGCAGATGGTTTGCATTCCTGAAGATGGCGATCAAGAAAGTAGAGACAGGTTCATCATGACTTCCAAAATAGCGTTTATCACCGGCGTGACCGGGCAGGATGGAGCCTATCTCTCGAAGTTTCTGCTTGAGAAGGGATAYGAGGTCCACGGCCTTCTGCGGCGCAGTGCCTCGGCCGATGTGGTCGGTTCACGGCTGAAATGGCTTGGAATTGCCGACAAGATCGTGCTTCACGACGGCAATCTGACGGATCTCTCCGGTCTCATCCGGGTCCTCCAGGAC
>NZ_JBFUGJ010000797.1:0-611 GCF_056402975.1 Mesorhizobium sp. P3_A9
AGGTTGGTTGCGACTGGTTCGGGAAGCGCGGTTAGCGATTGCCGGCCAGATCGCGGTCAGCGCCCTGCGGGGCCTGGACCTGGACCGTTGCGGTCGACTTCGAGATCGAAGCGGTGACCGAATGGTCGACAGTGGCGGCGGCGGACTGATTGACGTTGGCCGAACCATAATTGTCGCTGCCGGCGAAAGCGGTGCCCGTGGCAACGAGGATGGCGGCAGCGGTAAGAGCGATCTTGGTCATTTTCTTTACTCCAGTATTTATCTGTCCTGTCCGTCTAGTGGCGTGCCCTTGGGAGGAATTTCGCGTCGCTCGGACCACCCCGAGATGGGTCTGCCCTGCTGCCGTTTCCAATCACGAAGATGTTCCAGCGCGGGTCGAATCCAGACCTTGAAATCCAGCGCAAGGCTCCGGCGGTCACAATCTTTTTCTTTGATATCAAATGGTTAGGCTAGACCGCGAGACGCAACAAGCACGTCTTTGCTGAGCCAGCGTTCACACCGTCCTGCACAGTGCGTCAACAGAAATCGAACTGAACGGTTCGGTTTTATCACGAGTGCGCTGATTTGAGCCTTTCAATGACGCAATCGACCTCGTTGACGGTCGCAAGGAC
>NZ_JBFUGJ010000798.1:0-611 GCF_056402975.1 Mesorhizobium sp. P3_A9
GTCCAGAGCACCGACAACAATGCAGCCTCGGACACCCAGACCGTGACGGTGACCGTGAATGGCACCAACGATGCGCCGGATATTCATCTTGTKGGAACGGGGACGCCGGACACTGCATCGGCGACCCTGACGGAAACCAATGCCGGCCTCTCGACCACGGGCACGCTGACGGTGACCGATGCCGATCTCTCCGACACGGTGAGTTCTTCGGTCACGACTGTCGTGGCTTCGGGAACGACGGCTGGCCTTGGTCTGACCAACGCCCAGCTTCTTGCCATGATGGCTGTTWCRCCGACATCGGGCTTGGCCGCCAATCCGGCGGACACCCACAACCTCGGCTGGACCTTCAATTCCGGCACGCAGGCMTTCGACTATCTTGCTGTCGGCCAGTCGCTGACGCTCACCTACACGGTCCARAGCACCGACAACAATGCAGCCTCGGACACCCAGACCGTGACGGTGACCGTGAATGGCACCAACGATGCGCCGGATATTCATCTTGTTGGAACGGGGACGCCGGACACTGCATCGGCGACCCTGACGGAAACCAATGCCGGCCTCTCGACCACGGGCACGCTGACGGTGACCGATGCCGATCTCTCCGACACGGT
>NZ_JBFUGJ010000799.1:0-607 GCF_056402975.1 Mesorhizobium sp. P3_A9
GGCGGAGGGCGTGCTCTATGCCTGCTACGAGACGCCGGAGGAACTCGATCTCCGGCGAAAAGTGCGCCGTACGCGCGGCCTGCCGCCGGTCTATGGCCGCGAGGCGCTGGCGCTGACGCGAGAGCAGGTGGCCGAGTACCAGGCTGACGGGCGCCGGCCGCACTGGCGCTTCCTGCTGCCCAATTTCTCGGGCGATCCGCAGCAGCCGGAGCGCACCGAGGTCCACTGGACCGATCTGGTGCGTGGAGAGGAAACGGTCGATCTGGCCTCGCTGTCCGACCCGGTCCTGGTGCGCGAGGACGGCACTTATCTCTACACGCTGCCCTCCGTCGTCGACGACATGGAGATGGGCGTCAGCCACGTCATCCGCGGCGACGACCATGTCACCAACACCGGCGTGCAGATCGCCCTGTTCAAGGCGCTGGACGCCGAGCCGCCTGTTTTCGGCCACCATAACCTTTTGACCACCGTCTCGGGTGAGGGGCTGTCGAAGCGCACCGGCGCGCTCTCCATCGAAAGCCTGCGCGAGGATGGCATCGAGCCGATGGCCGTCGCTTCGCTGGCCGTGCTGGTCGGCACCTCGGAGAATGTCGCGGCTGCGCACGAC
>NZ_JBFUGJ010000800.1:0-605 GCF_056402975.1 Mesorhizobium sp. P3_A9
GCCTGACGCTGACCCGCGGCATCTACCGGACGGCGGGCGCCAAGGGCATCAAGGTGCTGCTCGACGGCCATGGCGGCGACGAGGTCGTTTCACCGGGCCATGGCCATTTGCACGAGCTTGCCAATGGCGGCAGGTGGCTGGACCTTTGGCGCGAGGTCCGCAGCGCCTCCAACACCTATGGCGACAGCACGTTTGGCCTCTATTTCCAATTCCTGACCCTTTACGGGCCGGCCTGGCGGATAGCCAAGGCGAGACAGATGGCGAATAGGGTTCTCAACCGGATACGCAAGCCCGCGCAAACACAGCGTGGCCGCAGCTGGCGCGACCTGATCAATCCGGACCTGGCTAGGCGGACCGAACTCATCGACCGCTTCCACCGGGCCGGCTACATGCCGCCCGGCGTCCAGGCCAGCGACGCGCTCAGCCATCGCTGGATCCTGTCCAACGGCTACGTGCCGCATTCTTTCGAGGTGCTCGACAAGGCGGCTGCCAATTTCGGCGTCGAGCCGCGTTATCCCTTCTGGGACAAGCCGCTGGTCGARTTCTGCCTGGCRCTGCCGGGCGAGGARAAACTSAGCCRCGGCTTTGGCCGCTACGTGTTGCGC
>NZ_JBFUGJ010000801.1:0-603 GCF_056402975.1 Mesorhizobium sp. P3_A9
GCATCTGCGCCGATTGCAGGCCGAGCATAGTGACCAGCGGCAGCAGCGCATTGCGGGCGACATGGGCGAGCACGATGCGGCGGCGCGAAAGCCCCCTGGCGCGAGTGGCCAGGACAAAATCCTGGCGCCAGACCTCGGCCATGCCGGCGCGCATCATGCGCAGATAGAGTGCAAGGTAGATGAAGCCGAGGGCGGACACCGGCAGCACCAAATGGATGGCGATGTCGGCGGCGCGGTCGAGGCCGGTCCTGTCCGAGGCCAGCGTCTCGATACCGCCGATCGGCAGCCAGCGCAGGTCTACGGCGAAGATCACGATCAGCACCAGGCCGAGCCAGAAACCCGGCACGGCATAAAGCGCCAGCGAGCCGATCGACAGGAAGCGATCGCGGAAACTTCCGGGCCTGGCGCCGGCATAGATGCCGAGCGCCGAGCCGAGCCCGAAGGACAGCGCGGTGGCGCTGACCATCAGCAGCAGCGTGTTGGGCAGCCGTTCGAGGATCACGTCGCGGATCGGTCTGGAGAAGGTCACCGACTGGCCGAGATCGAGATGCAGCAGCGCCCAGAGATAGTTGGCCAACCGCGTCAGTTCGGACTGATCGAGGC
>NZ_JBFUGJ010000802.1:0-598 GCF_056402975.1 Mesorhizobium sp. P3_A9
GTCCTGGGCTTTGCCGTCACGATGTCCGTTCCTCCAGCAGGCCATTGGCGACATAGAAGTCGCGCAGCCCGCTCAAGGCCGGGTGCGCCAGCGCCCGCCGCAGATAGTCGCGAATGCGCGGCAGGTGTTTTAGATAATAGGGCTTGCCGTCGCGCTTTTCGAGCCGGACGAAGATGCCGAGGATCTTCGAATTGCGTTGCGCAGCCATGATCGCATAAGCCTCCCGGAAGGATGCTTCGTCGAAGGCGCCTGCCGCATGGCGCGCCGCGATGTAGGCCTTGAGCGTCTGTGCCTCGATGTCAGGCGATACGGTGACGCGGGCATCCATGGCGAGCGACCCCACATCATAGGCTGAAGGGCCGATCAGCGCGTCCTGGACATCGACGATACCGAGGCGGTCGTGGCCGGAACGGTCGCCACGCCAGATGATGTTGGGCGAATGATAGTCTCGCAGCATCAGCGTGTATTCACTGGCCGCCAGCCGGTCGAGCACGGCGTTCCATTCCTTGTGGTAGCCGGCCCGCAAGGCGTCGGTTGGCGGACTGCCCGTGACCATCGGCACATACCAGTCGACCAGCAAATCGGCTTCGATCATCAT
>NZ_JBFUGJ010000803.1:0-589 GCF_056402975.1 Mesorhizobium sp. P3_A9
CTGCATGCCAGTTCACCACCGGCATGGCGCGTACGAAAGGCGACTTCCAGCAATTCATTGAGGGCAGAGGAAAAGAGATTTGAATGCCGGACCGAGTCTGATCTGTTTTGACTGATCATCCGGGCCATGTATGACGAGACATAATCGCAGTGTCTCCAGGCGGAGACGAAAGCTTTGATTTCCATGTCGATCTGGATCATGGGCGCAAAAGTCGGCTCGCCAGCCAGCTCATGATGAACAGGTCCCATAGGCATCCTCCCTTGTTCCATCAGCATTGAGCCCTGGTAGGGCGATGGTCTCCGCGACGAAAAATTTCACCGCGCGCCGTGATGAGTTACTCTTGCACCGACTCGAAGAATTGCGCGGTATCTGCCTCGATCGTTTCTACAAATCTCCACTTCACCGTTAACAAAGGGTGCAAGGTGCAAAGCAATTCCAGGAAAMGTGCGCAGCGGTTTTCCGTCCGGAATTGCGTAAAAACAAATACTTAGAGCGGTTCAGCGATTCTACCAAGCACTGAACAGCTCTACCCGCCATTGGCCGCGAGCACGATCGCGGCCTTCAAGTCCTCGAGGCCCTCGCCCTTTTC
>NZ_JBFUGJ010000804.1:0-588 GCF_056402975.1 Mesorhizobium sp. P3_A9
CCTTCATCGTCGCCGGCGGCTATAATGGATTCAGCTACGCGGACATCGCCGAGGTGGTTGGCATCCGCAAAGCCAGCATCCACCACCATTTTCCCAGCAAGGTCGACCTCGCGCAGACCTTGGTCAGGCGCTACCTCAGGGATGCTGTTGCGGGCATGGGAGACCTTGAACGCAACGTCCCCGAGCCGCCTGAGTTGCTTCGAACCTATGCCGGCATCTGGGCCCGGTGCATCGAGGATGCGAGCATGCCGTTCTGCGTCTGCGCACTGCTTGCCAGTGAACTTCCGGCCCTTCCGCCAGAGGTTGCCGTGGAGGTGCGAGCATACTTTCAGTTTCTCTCGGGATGGCTGACCGGCGTCATCGAGCGCGGTGCCGAGGAAGGCACACTGGCAATTTCCGCTTCGCCACGCGTTGAGGCCGAGGCTTTCATGGCGACCGTGCATGGCGCAATGCTGTCCGCGCGAGCCTATGGCGATGTCYTGACCTTCGGCATGATCCTGACGCCGACGCTKCAGAAGTTGATYCCSGCGAYCGATTGACGTCGGAATCCCGCATGTTCCAATCTAGGCAGSGCCGCGCGAGAGCACG
>NZ_JBFUGJ010000805.1:0-585 GCF_056402975.1 Mesorhizobium sp. P3_A9
GTCATACTACCTCGGCACGACCAAGGTGATGGCGCACAAGGAGCTCAACCTGAAGTCGCTCAAGGACGCACAGGGCGGCACGATCTGCATCCCTGCCGGCACAACCATCGAACAGCAGGTCGCTGCCTACAGCCAGAAGATCGGAATCAAGCTTGAGCCGGTCGTCATCGAAAAGACGGAAGAGCTCGAACAGGCCTACTTCTCCGGCCGTTGCGACCTCTATGCGCAATGGGGCCCGGTCCTCGCCATCGCGCGTGTGGCCAAGGGCAAGGTCGAAGACCATGTGATCCTGCCCGACGTGATCGCGGTCGAGCCAGAGGTCATGATCGTGCGGCAGGGCGACGACAATTGGGTCGACGTCGCCAACTGGACGCTCAGCGCCCTGCTCTTCGCCGAACAGGAAGGTATCACCTCCAAGAACGTCGACGAGATCAAGGCCAAGCCGACGTCGCCGGCGGTCGCCAAGTTCCTGGGTGCGGCACCGGGCATGGGCAAGGGTCTCGGCCTGCCTGACGACTGGGCCTACAACGTCATCAAGAAGGTCGGAAACTATTCGGAGATCTTCGATCGCGATCTCGGCAAGGA
>NZ_JBFUGJ010000806.1:0-585 GCF_056402975.1 Mesorhizobium sp. P3_A9
TGGTCAGACGCCCAACAGCACGCGTTTCTGGCCGACGATGTCAGTGGGCGCCAGATCGGTCTTCACCGTGCCAGCTGTACCTTGCTGCTGATTGAGCGCAGCACGTGCCGCATCCTCACGCGCCTTGACGTCTTCGTCCTTGATGGTCGGTGTCGGTGGCAACGGCTTCAGCTCAGGCGGTTTCTGAAATAGGCACATGATTCCATGTCTCGATCAGCTGAAGGGTGATCCCATCCGAAGTCGAGAGCATCGAGACGTGGCCAGAAGCGAGGCAGCTTGAAGGGATCACAACCGACATGCTCCTCCGCAATCGGGAAGATGCGGCAAGAGCCCAGTACCGGGATGCCTTTGGCGCGCGCCTCACGCTCATGCTCGGGATAGGCGGCGATGATCTCGGCACGTTGCTCGGGCGTGTAGTGCTCCGCATCGTCGATGGTCATGAAAGTGACGTGCCGGCTCATCTGTTTTTAAACCCGTAACGCTTGCTATCATTTTCCCAGTCTGATTACGTTCCGTGGCTCAAACACGGGGAGGTATGAAGATGTCGACATCTAGTGCGAAGGTTTATGCCCATCGAGTACAAAG
>NZ_JBFUGJ010000807.1:0-585 GCF_056402975.1 Mesorhizobium sp. P3_A9
ATCTTCTTCGCGAGGCGCATCGCCATCCTCGTCATCGACCAGCCCCGCCGCCGCCAGATCGATGCGGATGAAGGCATCGGCAATCGATACCTCGGGAACGGCGGCCTGCGTGAACGGGATCAGCACGCCTTTGCGCCCCGCCAGCGTCACATCAAGAATGTCGCCGCCACCGAAATTGTGCACGGCGACAACCTTGCCGATGAGAGCGCCCGTATCGTCCCGGACCTCCAGCCCGACGAGGTCGGCATGATAGAACTCGTCCTCCTCGCCGTCGTCCGGCAGCATCGAGCGGTCGACGAACAGTTCCGTGCCGGCAAGCGCCTCGGCGGCGTTGCGATCGTTGATGCCCTTGAAGCGCACCACGACGACTGTGTTGGCCGGCCGGATGTCGATGATCTGGAAGGCGCGGCCATCCCTGGCGTAGAGCGGCCCATAGTCAGCCAGCGCCAAGGGCTCACCGGTGAAGGTCTTCACCCGCAATTCACCCTTGATGCCGTGGGCGGCGCCGATCACGGCCATCTGCACGGGGTTCTGGGGCTTGGTCATGGCAAAATTCCTTTGCCCTGCTCTAGCGCCGCCCCGGCG
>NZ_JBFUGJ010000808.1:0-585 GCF_056402975.1 Mesorhizobium sp. P3_A9
GGTTGACGAAGGTCAGCAGCACCGCAGCTATGTATAGCGCTACCGAAATCTTGCCCTTGCGGTCACTGCCCAACGCCTTGGCGAAGGCTGTTTCGTTGCCATGCAGATGGTGCAGCTTGGTCACAAGAATCCTGTAGGCGACCCCACAGAGCACGAGGTCGACGCCATAGACGGCGACAGGTACCGGCGCGAAATGATTCTCGCCCATGAAGGCCGTCGTTGCCGGAATCAGCGACAGCCAGAACAGGAGGTTAAGATTTGCCCACAGCACGCGGCCGTCAACGCGCTGCACGGTGTGGAACATGTTGTGCAGATTGTTCCAGTAAATGCCGACATTGATGAAGGACAAGACATAGCTGAAGAAGATCGGCCACAGCGGCGCCAGCGCGGAAAGATCCTCGCCATGCGGCACTTTCAGTTCCAGCACCATGATGGTGATGATGATGGCGACGACGCCATCGGTGAATGCCTCGACCCGGCCTTTGCCCATGATTCCTCCCCCGGTTGTCGGGTGATATCTATGCGATGGCGGGACGTGCGGCTACCCGCCATATGGCTGGGCGAACAGGCGGGCGCGCCAAAACC
>NZ_JBFUGJ010000809.1:0-583 GCF_056402975.1 Mesorhizobium sp. P3_A9
AGGTAAAGGTCGTAGGCATCGAGACTGGTCGGCGGCTTCAAACGGGTGCGTTCGATCTCGGCGCGCTTGACCATCGGCTCGACGATCGAGACGACGCTCTCGGTGATGCGATCCTGCATGTCGAAGACATCCTCGAGGGCACCGTCGTAATTCTGTGCCCAAAGGTGCGCCGCGGTCGCCGCGTCCACCAGTTGGGCCGTGACCCGCAACCGGTTGCCCGACCGCCGTATGCTGCCTTCGAGAAGGTAGCGGACGCCGAGCTCGCGGCCGATCTCGCGAACGTCCACCGCCCGCCCCTTGTAGACGAATGACGAGTTGCGCGAGATCACGGCAAAGGTCTTGAACCGGCTCAGGGCGGTGATGAGGTCGTCAACGATCCCGTCGGCGAAATAGTCCTGGGCGTGCTCGCCGCTGAGGTTGTGAAACGGCAACACCGCCAGCGAGGGAAGCGGCGACGACGCTTCCCGCGGCGCTACGGCGTCCTCGGCCCAAAGCCGGTAACCGATCCTTGCAACGGTGGCGATCCAGTCGCTGTTGTCGGCGCGCTGCCCGAGCACCTTGCGGAGGGCCGCCACCTGCACAG
>NZ_JBFUGJ010000810.1:0-576 GCF_056402975.1 Mesorhizobium sp. P3_A9
ATCCGCGCATTCGGCCCGATTGGCAGTTCGACAATCGGCAGGTCGACCTGATCGCCGAGGGGCTGGACGCGGCGATCGGCGGCGGCTTCGAACTGGCGCCCGGCGTGATAGCGCGCGACCTTGCGCCCCTGCACATCATCGTGGTCGCATCGCCGGACTATATGAAGGGGCGCATTTCGCCGGTCGATCCGGCGGGTCTTTCCGAATTTGACGGCATCGTGCTGCGCTCTTCGCGAACCGGCCGCCTCCGGCACCGCGTCATGCGAGATGCCGCGGGCAGGGAGCTTCCAGCCGCATTGAACGAAACGATTATCGTCAACGATCCCGTGGCAATGTCCCAGGCAGCCTTGCTCAATCTCGGCGTGGCGCTGATCGTCATGCCGGAAGCGCTGCCCTACCTGGAGAGCAAGGCGCTCGTGCGCCTGGTCCCAAACTGGTATGCCGACCTCGGTTCGATCTCGCTCTACTACGGCACCCGCACGCTGCTGCCCGCCAAGACGCGCGTGTTTGTCGATTTCGTCCTGGAAGCCTTTCAACGGAACCATTTGGCCGCGCGGTTCGCGGCAAGCCTTGGTT
>NZ_JBFUGJ010000811.1:0-575 GCF_056402975.1 Mesorhizobium sp. P3_A9
GTTCCGACCTGGCCGCCCTTGAGCGCAACCTCCAGCCCGTCGATCGCCGTGATGCGCGAATGGGCGACGCAAAGCGGCGAACCCGGCGACGCCGGCAGCGGCATCCGCACCGTCAGCGCATCGACGCCCATCTGGCCGAGCGCGTGGCTCGACGTGTCACCGCCGGCGATGACGACGCGCTGCAACTGCTGTTCGATCGTCAGCGCGCGAAGCAGCTCTCCAAGGCCGCGCCCGAGCTTGTGGCGGGCGCCTTCCTGGCGGTCGATTTCCGCGCCCCGATCCGCCGTGGGTCCAAGGGCGGTGTAGAGAACGACGCTGCGGCCGGCTCCCAGGCTGGCGCGGCCAGCTGCTGTTGCGCGCGCGATTGCCTCACCTGAAGCCTCCGAAACCAGTTCGACGGGATCGACCTCGATGCCGTCGAAGCCGTCGGTCAAAGCATGCCGGATCTGTCGTTCGGTCGTCGGCGAACAACTTCCCGACACCACCGCGATCCGGTCGGCCGCACCCGGCGGAGAAAATTTTGGTTCAGCGCTGACGGTCCCGTTCGACACCCATTCGGCCAGCAGCGCATATTC
>NZ_JBFUGJ010000812.1:0-574 GCF_056402975.1 Mesorhizobium sp. P3_A9
CGCTTGATGCGCTCGGCCGAAAGCTGGATCGGCGTCAGCGGATTCTTGATTTCGTGGGCGATGCGGCGCGCCACATCGGCCCAGGCGGAGGAACGCTGGGCCTGCACCAGATCGGTGATGTCGTCGACCGTCACGACGTAGGATTTTTCCTCCGAACCGTCGTCGCCCGCTTCGATGGTGATCTGCACGTTGAAGGTGCGCTCGGTGCCGGCGCGGAAGAACGTCACCTGCTCGCGGTAGACAGGCTTGCCCGACTGGCGGCCGATCTCGAAGACACGGCCGACATGCGGCAGAAGAGCGGACAGATTCTGCCCGAGCGCGGCGCTGGCGGAGATCGCCAGCATCGATTCGGCCGAACGGTTGACGATGGTRACGATGCCGTAGGGATCGACGCCGATGACGCCGGCGGTGACGCCGGCAAGCACGGCTTCSGAAAARCGCCGCCGCTCGTCGATCAGGTCCTTKGCCGACAGGATCTCGTTGCGTTGCGATTTSAGCTCCAGCAGCATCTTGTTGAASGTGTCGCCAAGCGAKGCGACATCGCCGTCGGAGGGTCGAACCGGCACGGCGACGT
>NZ_JBFUGJ010000813.1:0-563 GCF_056402975.1 Mesorhizobium sp. P3_A9
GGGCATCTGCATTCCTTTGATGCCTGCTCGTCCGTCGGCGGCAATGAGACCGCATTGATCAGCGTGGCATCCAGCATCGTGCCCCGCTTCAGGATCACGCCAGCCTTCTCCAACTGCCGGTCCAGTTCGCCAAACAGCTTCTCGAACAGACCTTCGCCGACAAGCAGGTTGCGAAAGCGCGAAAGCACMGTGTGGTCGGGAATGCTCTCCTCCAGTCCGAGCCCGACGAAACGTCGGAACGACAGCCGGTCGCCAAGCGCCTCCTCCAGTTCGCGATCCGACAGTCCGTACAGAGATTGAAGCAAAAGCGCCTTGAACAGGACCAACGGTGGCCAGGCAGCCCGACCCGGTCCACCATCGCGCAGCGGGTTGAGTAGCTTCTCGAAGCGGTCCCACTTCACCAGACCTGACAATCGATCGAGTGGCGAAGAACCGCCTGCCAACTTGCCGCCCAGAAAGGCTTCCGCCAAGCTCAACTGACCCGTCTGCTTCACTGCCATCGTGATTCCCTCCGAGCGTCAATCTCAGAGAATCACAACCACCGAATTACGCAACAGTCCCCC
>NZ_JBFUGJ010000814.1:0-562 GCF_056402975.1 Mesorhizobium sp. P3_A9
TCGGTGGTTTCGACGGACACGATCACGTTTGGCGCGGGCTTGACCGACACGATCACTGGAACGGGCGCCCATATCAATGAGGCGACTGGCGACGTCCTGACGGCGTCGGGCGACACGATCACGGTTGCGGCGGGCGCGACGGCGACGGTGACCGGGAGCGGCAACGCGATCAACGCGGCGACCGGCGACGTGTTGACGGCCTCCGGTGACACAATCACGGTTGCGGCGAGCGCGACGGCGACGGTGACCGGCAGCGGCGACRCGATCAACGCGGGCAGCGGCGACACGCTGACGGCCTCCGGCGACACGATCACCTACGCTTCAAGCGCCACAGGAACGCTGTCGGGCACCGGAAACGCCCTCCATGTGACGACCAGCGACACGATCACGCCCGGCGCGAACGCGACCGATACGATCTCGGGCAGCGGCGCGACGATCGCGGCGGTATCGACGGACGTCCTGACCTTCGCGGCCAGCGCCACCGATACGATCACGGKGACGGGCGCTTCGATCACCGAGAACACCGGCGACAGCCTCACCGCAACCAGCGACACGATTACCT
>NZ_JBFUGJ010000815.1:0-561 GCF_056402975.1 Mesorhizobium sp. P3_A9
CGTCCTAACAGAGGCRGACMAAATGCTCAACGCTGCTGGYGSGCAAACCASACGCTGGCGGCAGCCAGTGCGATGAAACCGAGCGGAAAATAGAGCCGGATGCCCAGGACGACGAACTGGTAGAGCGCCGTCAACATGGTGAACACGAACTGGAAGGCCCAGGTGAGGGTGAAGGCGGGCGAATGCCATTCCGAATAGTAGGAACGGTATTGTAGCGCAAACAGGCCGCCGGTAACGGCGATCGTCGCCGCGAGAAGGCAGACAAAGGTAGCCGCCAAAGCGACCTCCCAGTGCCGTCCGAGCGAGACCAGCCGCGCCGCGAACAAGCCGATCGGAAAGGCCAGTGCGCCGCCGGCGGCAAACAGCATGGCGACGAAGCGGATTTTTGCCGGGGTTTCCCAATCGTCCAGCCACAGATTGACCAGCGCGCTGGCGCCCATCGCCGCAGCCCACAGCAAGGCGCCGACAAGAGCCGTCCCCAGCGGCGGCAAGGCGCGGCGGAAACGGCTTCGTGAGGTGTGGCGAGGAAGCGGCGTCACAGGCGGCCGGTCACCGCTATCC
>NZ_JBFUGJ010000816.1:0-561 GCF_056402975.1 Mesorhizobium sp. P3_A9
TCCATGCGGTGGTTGGCGCGGCCGATGCGCTGCGCCAGCCGGCTGGCGCCCTTGGGCGCGCCGACATGCACGACGAGATCGACATCACCCCAGTCGATGCCGAGATCGAGCGTCGAAGTGGCGACGATGGCACGCAGCGCGTTGTCGCCCATCGCCTTTTCGACGCGCCGGCGCTGGCCGACATCAAGCGAACCATGATGCAAGGCGATCGGCAGCGAATCCTCGTTGGACCGCCACAGCTCCTGGAACAGCAGCTCGGCCTGGCTGCGGGTGTTGACGAACAAAAGCGTCGTGCGATGGCGCTTGATCGCCTCATAGATTTCGGGAATGGCGTAGCGGGCCGAATGGCCGGACCACGGCACGCGCTCCTGCGAATCGAGGATTGAGATGTCGGGCTTGGCGCCGCCAGTGACGGTGATCAGCCCGGCCATGGCGCCCGCAGGGTTCTGGCCGACGAGCCAGCGCCGCAATTGATCCGGTTCGGCCACCGTCGCCGACAATCCGATGGTCTGCAGGCCGGGAACAATGCTGCGCAGCCGCGCCAGCCCGAGCGCCAGCAGA
>NZ_JBFUGJ010000817.1:0-556 GCF_056402975.1 Mesorhizobium sp. P3_A9
TCCTGGAGCAGGTGGGCGAGGCGGAGCGAACTGCTTCGGGCGAATACAACGTGCCAAAGGGCGATCTGATTATTACGGCACCCGTTGTATTCGGGCGGCTTCATGTGTTGCCGACGATAAATGTTTTCTTGGCGCGCTTTCCGGACATCAATGTCCGGTTGGTTTTGTCAGACCGCAATGTGAATCTCGTCGACGATCATGTCGACATGGCTGTGCGGATTGGCCCCTTGCCAGATAGCAGCATGGTGGCGACGCGGGTAGGATCCGTGCGCAGTGTGGTTTGCGGCAGTCCGACCTATTTTGCCGACCACGACCTGCCGAGGACGCCGGCCGATCTCTCCGGACTCTCTTGCGTCACGTTTGATGTTGTGGCGTCCGCCACGTCCTGGCGTTTTGCCACGCCAATCTCACGCGCTGAGCAGACCGTAGCGATCCGGTCACGCCTGTCAGTGAATACCGCGGAAGCCGCGATCGACGCTGCCATTGCAGGTGTAGGCGTCACCAGGGTCCTCTCCTATCAAGCGGCAAAGGCGATGGAACAGGGAAAGCTGGTGGC
>NZ_JBFUGJ010000818.1:0-556 GCF_056402975.1 Mesorhizobium sp. P3_A9
GGACGATGGAGTTCAACGGGCCTCAGGGGCCGCAAAGCATGAAGATGTCGATCAAGGGCGGCAAGTTCGTCGGCATCTACGATACCGAACTGGCGGCTTTCAGCAGCGCGACGTCGTCGCTGGAAGGCATGACGATGACGTCGCAGGACGCCAAGCAGCGCACGGAGATGAGTTCTGGTGCTGGAACCGCCACAATGAGCGCTACGAAGGGCGCAAATGGCGGTGTCGATTTCAACCTGGTTCAGACAATCGCCGATTTTGCCGACTCGGTCACGATCGATAACCCGAACAACGGGCAGAAAATCCCGCTGACGGTCAAGTCGCCCGAATTGTCGGTGGACGCGAAAGGCAAGGGGCTGCGCACGAAGCCTCTTCTGGACCTGTTGGCCTTCGCCGTGGCCAATGAGGATGAGGCGAAGCTGAAGGCCAACCAGGCCGAGCTCAAGTCGCACCTCCTGGCCGCGCTGCCGCTGTGGGAGCGGGTCGATGGTGCTTACGGCTTCAAGGATTTCAGCGTCGGCAGCCCGGTCGGCAGTTTCGGCGCGGCCAATGTGGG
>NZ_JBFUGJ010000819.1:0-556 GCF_056402975.1 Mesorhizobium sp. P3_A9
TCATCTGGGGCGGCCGGCATGCTCTGCGCAGGGTGGTCTACATGGCAGCGCTCACCGCCAGCCGCTCAAATCCCGTACTCAGAGCCTTCCACCAGCGTCTCATTGCCAACGGCAAGCAACCAAAGGTCGCCATCGTCGCCGTGGCCCGAAAGATTATGACCATCCTCAGCGCCATGCTTCGACACAACCAACCCTGGTGTCCAGACAAAGCCTGAAAACACAGTTGCTCATCCGACCTCGCTTCGCGAGGCCACCGCCCTGGGGCGAGCCACGGGTCTCGCCCCGCCCTTCGGACCCCACAAGGGGATAAGCAAGGGCCAACGTCATTGCCCACATTGACAATAGTTCAACGCAAGTTGAACTTCCCCCTCCGCAGCCCTAGCTATGGATGGATCTGCCCATCCCGTCCCACGCTATCTTCCCCACGAGGCCCGACATGACAGACTACACCCCGCCGAAAGTATGGACCTGGAACAAGGCAAATGGCGGCGCCTTTGCCAGCATCAACCGACCGATTGCCGGGCCGACGCATGACAAGGAATTGCCCGTCGGCAAG
>NZ_JBFUGJ010000820.1:0-554 GCF_056402975.1 Mesorhizobium sp. P3_A9
GACCGTGGTGGCGGCTGCAACAATTGCCGCCTAAGCTTTGATCACTGCGGAGAGCGGCATACGCGGCCTGCGGGACAAGGCACTGCAACTGGTCGCACGACCGGACCGGCGCCGGGAGGAACGAAGATGAATCCGGACTTGGAAGTTGTCCAGATCAGACGAGGCGAGTCGTTCAAGGCGTGGGCCCACGGCTACCCCTTTCACACCGTGCGCTGGCACTTCCATCCCGAATACGAAATCCATCATGTCGTCGCCACGTCAGGTCGCTATTTCGTCGGAGACTTCATCGGCGAATTCGAGCCAGGCAACCTCGTGCTTACCGGTCCGAACCTGCCGCACAATTGGGTCAGCGACGTGCCGGCCGGCGTTTGCGTGCCGCTGCGCGGCCGCGTCGTCCAGTTCTCGCAAGAATTCATCGCCGACGCCACCACTGCACTTCCCGAGCTCGCCGGCTGCACCGGCATCCTCGAGCTCAGCCGCCGCGGCGCACTGTTTTCGGCTGCCACGGCAGAACTTGCCGGGCCGGTGCTGGCCGAACTGGTCGAGGCGCAAGG
>NZ_JBFUGJ010000821.1:0-553 GCF_056402975.1 Mesorhizobium sp. P3_A9
GCTTGTCCTTGTGCGCACCGTCTGAGCGCAGGCTGGCGGCCAGAACGCCGTGGTCGGCAATCGTACCGTCCCCCTCGCCTGCTTCCAGGATCAGTGCGCCGGCACCGTCGCCGAAAAGCACGCAGGTCGAGCGGTCGCTCCAGTCGAGGATGCGCGAGAATGTTTCCGAACCGATCACCAGCACGCGTTTTGCCAGGCCGCCACGGATGTAGAGATCGGCTGTCGTCACCGCATAGACGAAKCCCGAGCACACTGCCTGCATGTCGAAGGCAAAGCCRTGATGCATGCCGAGSCGGTTCTGGATCTCGACGGCGGTGGCCRGGAAAGTGTTGTTGGGCGTCGACGTCGCCAGCACGATCAGGTCGATATCGTCAGGCGTCAGCCCGGCATTGGCAAGGGCGGCGCGGGCCGCGGCCTCGCCCAGCGAAGCCGTCGTCTCGTCGTCTGCCGCGATATGACGCTGGCGGATGCCGGTGCGCTGGGCGATCCACTCGTCCGAGGTTTCGACCATGCCTTCGAAATCGGCATTCTTCATAATGCGGCGGGGCAGCGC
>NZ_JBFUGJ010000822.1:0-553 GCF_056402975.1 Mesorhizobium sp. P3_A9
GCCCTGGGTGGTGCTTTCCTTCGAGGTGTCGGAGCCGGCCGATTCGCCAACGCCGCGGCTGGCCAGSAGGTCATCCTCGTTGACGGTGACGTCGCCGCCGTTGGCRGCCGGCGTCAGGTCGGTGATCACSGGCGGYGAGTTGCCGATCGARATSGTCAGCGTGGTGTGCGAGGTGTCGCCGTCGCCGTCCTTGATGGTGTAGGTGAAGACGTCGTCATGGCCGCCGGCCGAGCCGGCATCGCGGGTATAGGTGTAGGTGCCGTCGGCGGCCAGCGTCAGCTTGCCGTAGRKGCCCTGGATCKGSRYGCCGAGYGTKGCKGCATTGTCGACGTCGGCATTGGTGTTGCCGGCGGCGACGCCRACCACTGYMGCGCCGTCGGCGCCCTTGGTGTCGGCAACCCCGTCGGTCGTGTTGCCGTCGAGGGCATCGGTTCCGCCRRYCAGCACATTGCCGGTGGCCGGGCCGAACAGGCCGGCCCCGATGCTGTCGATGTCGGCRACYGCSGTCGGCACGTCRTCGACGATGTTGACGGTGAGCGTGCCTGTGGCGTTC
>NZ_JBFUGJ010000823.1:0-551 GCF_056402975.1 Mesorhizobium sp. P3_A9
CGATCGAGCTTCTCGACTATGCCGGTGTCGCCGTCTTCGCGGCGACGGGTGCGCTTGCCGCCTCGCGCAAGCAGCTCGACATTATCGGTTTTCTGTTCCTGGCCAGCGTCACCGGCATCGGCGGCGGCACGTTTCGCGACGTCATCCTCACTTTGCCGGTGTTCTGGGTCGCCAACCGCGATTATGTGCTGATCTGCGCAGTGGTTGCCGTGCTGGTCTTCTTTAGCGCCCACCGTGTCGAATCCCGCTACAAATTGCTGCTCTGGCTCGATGCCGTCGGCCTCGCCGCGTTCTCGGTGATGGGCGCCGCCAAGGGCTTGGCCATCACCGGTTCGCCTGTTGTGTCGGTCATCACCGGCATGCTCACAGCCACCTTCGGCGGCATTCTTAGGGATATCCTGGCCGGCGAGCCATCGGTGCTGCTGAGACCCGAGATCTATGTCAGTGCGGCGCTTGCCGGTGCTGCGCTGTTTACGCTTGGCGATCTCGCCGGGCTGCCACCACTCGCCTCAGGCCTCGCCGGCTTTGCCGCGGCTTTCCTGGTGCGCGGC
>NZ_JBFUGJ010000824.1:0-550 GCF_056402975.1 Mesorhizobium sp. P3_A9
GGCCTGCTTCAATCCGCGCGATCTGCATGGCGAAGGCAGGTACGGCAAAGGCCTCGGTTTGCCCTGGTCCGGTGTGATTGAAGGGGCGCAGACGAATGCATTTAAGGCCGTGACGGGAAAGCGCACCCAATGCGAGGTCGGCCGCGGCCTTGGTCACGGCATAATCGTCCATCGGCGCAAGCAGCGCATTTTCATCAAGCGGCCGGCCAGCTTTCGCGCTCTCGCCATAGACCAGGYCCGATCCGACGTAGAGCAGCCAACATCCCGGCGCCTCGTCAAGAATGGAATGGGCCACGTTGAGCGCGCCCTGGACGTGGATGCGCCAGGTGTTTTCAGGATCAGCCTGGGCGGCGCCAAGCGCGGCGACGGCCGCCAGGTGGACAACATGGGTCGGCTTGTGACGGGCAATCGCCTCATGAACGGCGGCCTTGTCCGTCACGTCGAGCGCTGCGATTTGACCGAACACGGGATGCGGTCCTGCATCCTTGGAGGTCGCAATAATCGTCAGGTCGCGACCGCAGATGCTGTGCAACGCTTCATAGACATAGGG
>NZ_JBFUGJ010000825.1:0-550 GCF_056402975.1 Mesorhizobium sp. P3_A9
GCGTTGCAGCATCGCCTATTTGTGCATGATTTCGCACAAAGGGCAATTCACACTATGCGGATGTTCGCACTGCCTGTGTGCGAGACGCGGTTGCCGTCTTGAAAATGCCAAACGAAATCAACGGATAGACTGTCCGGCGCGGTTTGGCACGGCAGTTGCAGATACCAATCCAGCAGTCGCGAGGCTGCGGAGGTCATAACAATTGCCCCGGGAGGTCGAGCTTTCGATCGGGGCGCCAATGGAGGACGTCATGCAGCCAGCATTCGCTGCCGCCGAACCGCGCGGCAAGGTTCCCTTATACCGGCATCTCTACGTGCAGGTCCTGGTGGCGATCGCCGCCGGCGTGCTGCTCGGTCACTTCTATCCCGAACTGGGTGCTTCGCTGAAGCCGCTCGGCGATGCTTTCATCAAGCTGGTCAAGATGGTGATCGCGCCGGTCATCTTCCTGACGGTGGCGACCGGCATTGCCGGCGTCTCCGATTTGCACAAGGTCGGCCGCGTCGCCGGCAAGGCGATGATCTACTTCCTGGTGTTTTCGACGCTGGCGCTG
>NZ_JBFUGJ010000826.1:0-550 GCF_056402975.1 Mesorhizobium sp. P3_A9
CTATGGAGACAGCACGGCCCGCCAGCCTTGCATCGTCAAATTCCGTCAGGGTGACGAACCCGGGCGGATCAAGCCCATTCGTGCTGACCTGCGACCACGCCTCCAATTTCCTGCCACCGGAATTCGGAACGCTCGGCCTTCCAGCCGAGGACCTTTCCCGTCACATCGCCTGGGATCCCGGCGCGCTGCCTGTCGCCCAGCGCATGGCCGATGCGCTCGATGCGACGCTGGTCGAAACGCGTATTTCGCGCCTTGTCATCGACTGCAACCGCCCGCTCGACGCACCCGACCTGGTGCCGCCAGTCAGCGAAACCACCGCAATACCCGGCAATACCGGTCTCTCGGAAAAGCAGCGCGCCCAGCGCATCGACTTGTCGTGGCGGCCCTTCCATAACGCGGTCGCAGACATCGTCGACGCAAGATTGGCGCGTGGCCAGGAAACGCGGCTGGTTTCGGTGCATTCCTTCACCCCGGTCTACAAGGGCAAAAGCCGGCCCTGGCACATCGGCATCATCCATGACGAGGATCGCCGGCTGGCGTTGCCGCTGAT
>NZ_JBFUGJ010000827.1:0-546 GCF_056402975.1 Mesorhizobium sp. P3_A9
GTTTCGAGTTCGCCCATCCTGGCGACGTCGAGCGCATGGGTAATGGCTTCCCGATCTGGAACGGTGCACCGAGTTTGAGCTATCCGATTATCATCCGAGAAGAATTGTCCACTTCGATGGCCGGTTTCGTGTCGGCCCGGTGGGGTCTTGTTCCCGGATGGGCTCGTGATGGGGGCGGCCGCCCGCCGCCCGTGAACGCACGCTGCGAGACCATCGCCACCAATGGCATGTTCCGTAAGGCCTATGCCTCACGGCGCTGCCTGGTGCCGGTGGATGGGTATTTCGAATGGCAGAAGCTGGATGCCACGGGCAAGAGGAAGCAGCCCTATGCGATCGCTATGAAGGATGACGAGCCCTTCGCCATGGCTGGGATCTGGGAAGAATATGCCGACAAAATCACGGGCGAACTGATCCGCACCTTCGCCATCGCCACCTGCGAGCCGAATGAGCTGATGGCAACCATTCATGACCGGATGCCGGTGATCCTGGCGCCGGCCGACTACATGCGCTGGCTCGGACCGCAGCCAGATCCTCGCGACCTGATGA
>NZ_JBFUGJ010000828.1:0-541 GCF_056402975.1 Mesorhizobium sp. P3_A9
GAATCGTAGACGCAGCCGTTTGGCGTGGTCCACGGCATTTCGGGGACATAGTTGCGCTTGCGCATGACATCGGGTGCGATGCCCATCTCATGGGCGCAGATGTCGATCACCCGCTCGAGGAACCAGACATTCTGCATTCGCGAAAAGCCGCGGTTGGGTCCCACGGGGCATTTGTTGGTCATTGCCTGGCGGAAATCGATTCGCAGGTTCTGCAATCGGTAGGAGGCCGGGGCGACCTGGCTCCAGATGACAGCGCCGAGAGGCTCATAGCGCGGATAGGCGCCGCAGTCGTCGACATGCCGCGCGTCCACGGCGGTGATCTCGCCATCGGCCCTGAGCGCGACACGGATGTCCAGGAAGGTCCGCTCGTTTCCATGTGCGCTGCCCTGCAGGTGCTCGCGTCGCTCCTCGATCCACTTCACTGGGCGATAACCCACCTTGCGCGAGCACAGCGCCGCAATCATCAGATAAGGGTAGAGGTTCTGCTTGATGCCGAAGCCGCCGCCGATATCTTGTGTGCGGATGCGCAGTTGCTCGGGCG
>NZ_JBFUGJ010000829.1:0-540 GCF_056402975.1 Mesorhizobium sp. P3_A9
CGCGGCGGCGGCGCTGAACACCGGCGGCCAGCTGACGATCACCGACCCAGACACGGGTGAAGCGCATGTGGTGGCGCAGGCCAGTACGGCCGGCATCTATGGCGACTTCTCGATCGACGCCGACGGCGCCTGGAGCTACGCCGGCAACGGCGCCCACAACGAACTGACCGCGGGCCAGGTCGTGACCGACACCTTCACGGTGACGAGCCAGGACGGCACGGCGACGGGGACGGTGACSGTGACCATCACCGGCACCAACGATGCGGCGACGGTGAGCTCGGACTCGAAGTCCGTGACCGAAGGCGACRCGGCGGCGGCGCTGAACACCGGCGGCCAGCTGACGATCACCGACCCAGACACGGGTGAAGCGCATGTGGTGGCGCAGGCCAGTACGGCCGGCATCTATGGCGACTTCTCGATCGACGCCGACGGCGCCTGGAGCTACGCCGGCAACGGCGCCCACAACGAACTGACCGCGGGCCAGGTCGTGACCGACACCTTCACGGTGACGAGCCAGGACGGCACGGCGACGGGGACGGT
>NZ_JBFUGJ010000830.1:0-538 GCF_056402975.1 Mesorhizobium sp. P3_A9
GTCGCAGATCGAGACGGATGTGGCGACGATGGTGTTCCAGGAGGTTGCGCAGGCGCTCAACGGATCGGGCCGCCGTTCGCTCGAATTGCGGCTGCCGGTGCCGCGGGCGATGTCCGGCATGGAGGCGAAGCGCCGCGTGCTGCGCGATGGTGCCGCCGTTCGCATCGTCTTCGGCATCTCGACGCCGACTGACACCGGTACGGTCACGGTGATGATCCCGCAGCGAATTCTTTTGGCGACGCGCGGCATCGCGGCCAATGGCAATGAGGCCGACAGCGCGAATTCCGACTGGCGGGCACGTTTTTCGGAAGAGGTGATGCGCTCGACGGTGACGCTCGAAGCGACCATGCCGCTGGCCCGGCTAACACTTGGCGACCTCGCCGATTTCGAACCGGGCCAGGTGATCGAATTCGAGGAGACCGCGCAGTCGCAAGCGCGGCTGAGCGCGCGCGACAAGACGCTGTTCATTTGCGAGTTCGGCAAGTTGGGACAGAATTACACCGTCCGGATCCGGCACCCTTACGACGCCGGACAGGAC
>NZ_JBFUGJ010000831.1:0-536 GCF_056402975.1 Mesorhizobium sp. P3_A9
GCTGATCAGTCCGCGCCGCTCGAGCTGGTCGGCGATATCCTGGACGCCCGAGTTCGACTTGACCAGGAACGTGTCACCATTGGCCGAAGGGCCCGCCTCGTTGAATGCCTGCTTGCCAAAATAAAGCGTGATGCCGGCCGCCAGAACCATCAGCATCACAGAGGAGATGACGAAGTTCATGAACACGACGACCTGGCTGCGCGAGGCGCGCGAACGCCGCGGCGGTGGTGTGCCGGCTTCAGGCCGCAATGCCTCGCTGGCCGTCTTCGGCACGATCGGACCGGGAGCAGCCTGTCGCTGCCCGAATTCTCCGTTGCCTGCCGGATTTGTGTTCATTGTGCCCTGCCGTTTGATCTCTCAACGAATCCCCTCGGGCAGAGTAGGGGCGAATATGGCAAAATTGACGACAGCGTGTTGACGGGCCGGTCAGCCATTGTAGCGCTGGAAGACGAGCGAGGCATTGGTGCCGCCAAAGCCGAAGGAATTGGACAGCGCCACATCGATCTGGCGAGCCCGCGGCGTGTTCGCCACTAGGT
>NZ_JBFUGJ010000832.1:0-536 GCF_056402975.1 Mesorhizobium sp. P3_A9
GGATAGTTCGGCGCCAATGGCGGCCGCAGCCGCTGCACGCGGCCACCTTCCTGGTCGATGAACACCAGCGCATCCGGGCGCCCGATGCAGTCGCGCATCGAAGCCACCAAATCGCGGATCTGCTCGGTCTCGCCGATGTTGCGCGCAAACAGGATGAAGCCCCACGGGCATTCGTTGCGATAGAAACGGATTTCGTCGCGAGTGAGCGATTTCCCGGCACAGCCGAGGATCATGGATTTTGATTCGGTCATGGGCAGGAGTTTAGAGCTTCACGGCGCCAAAGGGAATCGTGCCGAGCCGCAAGCCTTTTAAGGCCGAACCCCATTCCACATAAAAAAACCGGCGCGGTCTGGGACCGCGCCGGTTTTGATTGGTTGAACCAGACTTTAGCGCGAGACGAAGCAGTTGCCGCCGGCTGCCTTATAGCTGGTGCACAGATTGATCGCATCGTTGCGCGACTGCGCCGGAACGCGGACGCGGTAGAAGGTGCCTTTGCCGGCGATCTCGGCCTTGACGATGTTGGCGGTGCGGCCGGC
>NZ_JBFUGJ010000833.1:0-536 GCF_056402975.1 Mesorhizobium sp. P3_A9
ACCTGAGACGTCGGCCCGTGCGGTCTTGTAGGCACGTTCCGTGCTTTCCCAGATGTCGGGTCGGAGGTCGAGGAATGCTTGCCGCATCGTGTCGGCGCGAAACAGGAAGATGCCGGCATTCCAGTAGAATCTTCCCGAAGACACATATTGGCCGGCTGTCTCGGCATTGGGTTTTTCGACAAAACGCGAAACAGCGGCAACTCCACCACCATTCGCCGAAACCTCGATGTAGCCGTACCCAGTTTCGGGATGTGTCGGCTTGATGCCGAACACGACAATGCTTCCTGAATCGGCGGCAGGCCTGCCCGCGTCGACGGTTTCCCAGAATTGCGTTTCGGTCGATATCTCATGGTCGGAGGGGACCACCAGCACAAGCGCGTCGCCGCCATGCTCGGAGATCGTCTGCAAGGTGGCTATGGCGACCGCGGCGGCGGTATTGCGGCCGACGGGCTCGAAAATCGGCTTGCCGCCGTGCAGGCCAAGCGGACCGATGTCCGAGATAACTCGGTCGGCGTGTCGTTCGGAAGCGATCAGGT
>NZ_JBFUGJ010000834.1:0-532 GCF_056402975.1 Mesorhizobium sp. P3_A9
GCCCAGCGGCGGGCCCTGGAAGCGGTTGCGCTCGAAGGCAAACCACACGATCGCCGTCAGGATGAAGAAACCGACGGTGATGTACAGCGCCCAGTCGTTCGGCGGCTGGATGCCGAGGATGAAGATCAGGATCATCGACAGGATCGAGAGAACGCCGAACAGCATGAAGATGGCGCGGCCCATGTTCCACGGGCCCATCTTGTCCCACTTCGGCGTGCCCCAGGCCAGCATGCCGAGTGCGATCGGCACGGTAAAGGACAGGAACAGGAAGATGACGGTGCAGGACACGACGATGGTGTATGCCGAGGTGCCGGCAACCGAAACCAGCGTCGAGCCCCAGACGAACAGCACCGACAACACCGACGCCGTCCAGATCGCCGCCACCGGCGTGCGATAGGTCGGGCTGACCTTGGCGAGTGCCGAGGAGCCKGGCAGGCCGCCGTCACGCGMRAAGGCRAAGATCATRCGCGAGGCCGAGGTGACGGTTGCGAGGCCGCACAGCAGCTGGGCAATGAACACCACGAGGTAGACG
>NZ_JBFUGJ010000835.1:0-531 GCF_056402975.1 Mesorhizobium sp. P3_A9
ATCCATATACAGTAAATTACTCACTTAGAAACAGACTTGGGAAATCAAAATACTTCAGGAAGCTTTTTGCTAGATATTCCGATCAAAAAATAGAGCAGCTATACTGGACAAATAACAGCGTCGACTTACCAAAATGGCGCACTGCTTCTTCCAAGAAATTGCAGGAAGAATGCTCGGTGGAACCACTAGCGTCCGTTTCCTACCCTAGCATATCAGGAGTTGAATACGCCATTGCGTGTTTCCCTTCCGCCGATAGATCGCCCGGTTTCACGCACGATAGGATCTCGCCTGACTCATTTGACTTCGTACCTAGGCCAGTCTTCCCGACACCCGAGGAATTCGCCGAAAACATGATATCCCCAAGTTTTTTGGATTTTAAGTATGATATCGACCAGTTAAATTATCTGGAGTGCCTCATCTATGGAAGGAAGATACGCTATCCGAATGCTCCTGGTTACGCCTTGAAATCACTATCTCTCGACAAGAATTCTGCAGTTTTTTCTTATGAGGCGAAGGTGTGCCACTATATGG
>NZ_JBFUGJ010000836.1:0-528 GCF_056402975.1 Mesorhizobium sp. P3_A9
GCGGCGTGTCGGGTGGAATCTCGCCGACATCAGCGCCCAGCAGCAGCTCTGCCTCGACCAGCGCCCACAACAGCGCTTCGCCATTGAACAGCGCCGCGATCGCGGCGTCGCGCAATTCCTCGAAGCCGGGTTTCGGCCGATCGCGAATGGCGGCCAGTGTGCGGGCAAGCCGCTCGGCTTCGATCAGCGACGCGGTCGAGACCAGATGGCCCTTCGCCCGCAGCACCGCCGCAATCATCGCCAGCCATAGCGTCGCGGCATCGCGCCGCTCGCGCGTGCGCCACAGATGCTTGCACCAACCCGGCGCGACGACGCCGGCGCCATAGCCATAACCCAGCGCCAGACGCGGTCCAGTCCATGGCGCCCAGGTCATGGTGCTCTTGCGCTTGGCAATTCCCTTGATCAGCGCCTGATCGTTTTTCTGCGTGTGCGCCGCCTGCAGGGCCGGCACGTGCCATGCGCCGCAGACGACGGCGATCGGTCCATCGAATTCCTTGCGCGCTGCGGCAATCTCGAGCCGCATGTGCG
>NZ_JBFUGJ010000837.1:0-527 GCF_056402975.1 Mesorhizobium sp. P3_A9
GTTTCGGCGTTTCGGCGCTGCGCGTCGACCATCCGCCGGTGACCGACTGCTTTGCCTTGCGCTTCGACCATGCGGGCAAAAGCGTCGTCTTCTCCGCCGACACCGCGTTCTTTCCGCCGCTGTCCGATTTCGCTAGGGGCGCCGACATCCTCGTCCACGAGGCCATGCTCGAACAAGGCATCGAGCGCCTGGTCGCCAAGACCGGCAATGGCGCGCGGCTGAAAGAACATCTGCTCGCCAGCCACAGTTTTGCCGCGGAAGCCGGTCGCATCGCCAGCGATGCCGGCGTGAAGAGATTGGTGCTCAATCACCTCATCCCGGCCGACGATGCCGAGATCGGCGAAGCCGACTGGACCACCGCTGTCAGGAAAACATGGGCCGGCGACTTGACGATCGCCCGCGACGGCCTTGTTGTGGAGTTAAGCAGCGCCAAAGCTGCACGAGGAGAGGAAACCGCATGAAGCTTGCCACACTGAAGGACGGGACGCGCGACGGAAAACTCGCCGTCGTCTCGCGCGACCTGACGC
>NZ_JBFUGJ010000838.1:0-527 GCF_056402975.1 Mesorhizobium sp. P3_A9
GTTCTTCACATAGTCGGCGTGGCCGGGGCAGTCGACGTGGGCGTAGTGGCGGGCAGCCGTCTCGTATTCGACGTGAGCCGTCGAGATGGTGATGCCGCGTGCCTTCTCTTCCGGCGCCGCATCGATCTGGTCGTAGCGCTTGTACTCGCCAAAATACTTCGTGATCGCCGCCGTCAGCGACGTCTTGCCATGGTCAACGTGACCAATCGTGCCGATGTTCACATGAGGCTTGTTACGCTCGAATTTACCTTTTGCCATGTGATGTCTCCAATCCTGCTCGCCCGTGCGGGCCTTGAATTAAGTTACTGCTGCAACCCGTTCAGGTTACGCGTATTTCTTCTGAACTTCCTGGGCGACCGCGGTCGGCACAGGCTCGTAATGATCGAACTGCATCGTGTAGGCCGCGCGGCCCTGGCTCATCGAGCGCAGGTTGTCGACGTACTTGAACATGTTGGCGAGCGGCACCATCGCGTTGATGACGACGGCCACGCCGCGCGCTTCCTGGCCCTGGATCTGGCCACGACGAC
>NZ_JBFUGJ010000840.1:0-525 GCF_056402975.1 Mesorhizobium sp. P3_A9
ATGTGAGCGCTCCCAGGACGAGCCGCCAGGCCGGCATACCAATCCGGCGCGCTTGAAGCGTAGTCGCGTCATATCTTTCTCAGCCGAGAGCTCGGCACTTTCGACCGCTCCGTCGCGTTGCCGAGATAGACCCCGTCGGGCGCCGCATCCGCCAGGATCAACGCTCCGGCGCCGATCACACACCTCTCGCCGACACGGATATGATCGCGCAGCGTCGCGTTGACACCCAGGAAGCAGGCCTCACCGATATCGACCCCACCTGAGACCACGATATGCGAGGCAAGAAAGCAATGATCGGCAATGCGCGAGTGGTGCCCGATGTGATTGCCGCTCCACAGCGTCACATTGTTGCCGATCGATGCGAAAGGCTGAATCACGTTGTTTTCGAGAATGAAGCAGTTTTCGCCGATTTTGCCGTCGTTGAGCACTGTTGCCCTGGAGCTGATGTAGCTGGCGAAATCGTAGCCCAGCGCCTTGAGCGCCAGGTATTTTTCGCGGCGGACCTCGTTCAGTTTGCTGTAGCTG
>NZ_JBFUGJ010000841.1:0-524 GCF_056402975.1 Mesorhizobium sp. P3_A9
GTGCGCAGCCGCTTGACCTTGACCATGGCGCGCTCGCCGGGCCGATATTCGCCTTCGACAAGCTTAGCGACGACGCCGTCTGTCGATCCGTGACCGGATTCGCCAAGCCATTCGGTTGCCGTCGTCAAATCCCGAGTACAAGGCGACAATTCGAGATCGGCATGTCCCGCTGCCTTGACGAACGCATCCAACGCCGCGCGCCGCGCAGACAGCGGTTGATGCATCAGGATGGCATGCGGACTTGCCAGCATATCGAACAGGATCAGCTTGGCCGGTGTTTCGACAGACAGTTTCCGAATTCTGCTTTCGGCTGGATGCAACCGCATTTGCAGCGCATCGAAAGAGAAAGAGCCGTCAATGTCGATGACGATCTCGCCATCGACCACGAAGTCTTTGGCCTTGAGGTCACGCAACATCGCGACGACTTCCGGAAAATAACGGCCGAGCGGTTTGCCAGACTTTGCTCGCAAGTCCACCGCATCGCCGGCTTTGAACGCCAGGCAGCGAAAGCCGTCCCATTTGGT
>NZ_JBFUGJ010000842.1:0-524 GCF_056402975.1 Mesorhizobium sp. P3_A9
GCGGAATACCGCGCGCGTCGAGCGCGCTGTTCATTGCCGCCGCATCGTCCGGCGACAGCAAGGACGACAGCGTCGTGTTGTCGGTGAACATCATCAGGCCCGGCTCTTCGAGCATCGCCGTCATCATCTTTTGCTTGTCGAGCACGTCGGTGGTTTCGATGATGATGGTGCCGGCGGCGTCATAGGCCGTTTGCGCGGCGGGCGGCAGCACGGTCACGCGCGGATCGGTCATATGCATGGTGCCGAACAGCCAGGATGGCTTTTCGCCCGGCTTTTCCAGCTTCCACAACAGGCCCTTGCCGTTCGGCGTCGCAGCGGCTTCCGCTGCGACGTTTTGGTAGGCGGCGGGATCGCTCTTCTGCAAGGCAGATAGCATGTCGGCGCCGGCGCAGGTCGGGATTTCGGCATGCGCCTTACCGGCAGCGAGCAGCGCGACGATGAGGAAAGACAGGAAAAACAGGACGTTGAGCGCGACGAGCAGCTTCAGCGACACGAGTGCTGCGCGGTCGGCGATGGCAATGACG
>NZ_JBFUGJ010000843.1:0-522 GCF_056402975.1 Mesorhizobium sp. P3_A9
GGTTGTCGGCGTGGCGCGGCCATGGGTGTCTATGACATAGCCCTCCAAGCCAGGCGTCTGCTCGATGAAGAGAATGCCGTCCCGGCCCATGGCGAAGGCAGCAGTGGCGAAACGATCGGCTTCGAGCACATCGGCGCCGATGACGGTCAGGCTGACGATGTCCTGGATCGGACTGCCAATTCCATGTGGGTTGTAGATGTGTTGACCGCGGACATAGGTTCCGGAGGTCGCCACACCGCGGCCACGGGGATAGACGATTTTTACG
This sequence comes from Mesorhizobium sp. P3_A9, assembly GCF_056402975.1. Taxonomy (NCBI): domain Bacteria; kingdom Pseudomonadati; phylum Pseudomonadota; class Alphaproteobacteria; order Hyphomicrobiales; family Phyllobacteriaceae; genus Mesorhizobium; species Mesorhizobium sp. P3_A9. The sequence continues at coordinate 266 of NZ_JBFUGJ010000843.1, forward strand.
ATCTCTTGGGTGTTGAAGGGATTGCGGATGCCGACGCTCCAGTGCTGGCCCGAGGCATTCCTGCCGCAGGACTGCACGTCACCTCCCGCCTCGATGAAGAAATCGCTGACGCCGGCTCGCTGAACGATGGCTGCCGCGTTGCGGATGGCCCAGCCCTTGACGATGCCGGAAGGATCGAGCGACCCGTCGGGCTTGCGAATGTCGAAGTATCCGTCCGTCTCGTCTTTCGTCTGCCGCGCGAGAGCAAACACTTCCGC
>NZ_JBFUGJ010000844.1:0-521 GCF_056402975.1 Mesorhizobium sp. P3_A9
CGCTGTCGGCAACCACTTCGGCATAGCGCTCCGCGATCGAGACGAACACCAGCACGCCGGTGCGCGCTGTGGTGCGGTGAACGTTGCGCGCCAGGAACTGTTTGATCGCATTCGTGTGCGCCGCCTGGTAGCGCAGCCGCCGCGGCACAAGGTGAATGCGCAAGCCGGGCACCGCCCACAAAAGGATGAGCACGCTGGCCAGTGCCAGAAGCTGGGCGATGACGAAATGCGGCAGACGGATTGTCAGCCACCAGGCTTCCAGCCCGTAGCCGACGGCAAGACTGACGATGAGCATGCCCAGCGTCGCCATGAAGGCGGCCGGGAAGAAATAGCCGTCGCTGGCATGCGCCACGACGCAGTAGATCTCGCCGTCGGTTTTTGATTCGGCAGCGCGGATCGCGCTGGCGATGCGCTCATGATCTTGCGGGCTGATCGGTCGTGTTGCCATGATCTGTCTCACCAGCTCCCTGAAGAACCACCGCCGCCGGACGAGCCGCCGCCGCCTGAAAACCCGCCGCCGC
>NZ_JBFUGJ010000845.1:0-520 GCF_056402975.1 Mesorhizobium sp. P3_A9
CAACCGGCTTTTCGTCCGCATGCTGGCGGCGGCAACGCGGCGCGCCGTCATTGCGTCAGAGGCTGCGACCGGCACCAGCATCGGCGCCGCATTGCTGGCGTCGGATCAGGCAACGGCGCAAGGCAAAGGCCAAAGAACCGAACCGCCTGATGATCCGGCCTGGGCCAGCTACGCGCGCTCATGGCACGTGGCAGTCGACGCACAAAGCGTTTGACGCAATTCAGGACGGAAAACCGTTTCACACTTTTCCTGGAATTGCTCTGGGCTAATTTACAAGATCCGCTTGCCGAAGGCCGACATGACGAAATTGACCACATCGGTGCCGATCCGAGGCTCCAGATCCGCGGTCAGCCCCGAAACATCCATCGACAACAGACCGCCGGAGAGCGCGATCGCCTCCATCGCCTGATGGGTTTCGCGCACGGTGAGGCCGCCGGAGCCAGCCGGCCAGCCGGCGAATTCGGTGACCTCAGGCGAATAGCTGACATGGAAGCCTTGCGTCCCCGAGGTGGCGATGCGG
>NZ_JBFUGJ010000846.1:0-519 GCF_056402975.1 Mesorhizobium sp. P3_A9
ACTTTGCTTTTGCACGACCAATTCACTACTGTGAAGAACAAAACTTGCCTTAAATTGTAATGCTTCCGGCTATATTGCAGATGACTGCCATTTCAGCTTGACATGGGTGGCGATCTCACGCCATTTGGCTCTCAGATTTCAACCCTGCATTGAAACAGAGACGAGCGGCCAGCCCCTGCCCATGTGTCCACTAGATCGCGAGACAGAGACCACAATTCTCCCGAGTTTGATGGGCCGGAAGGCGAACGCCGAGATGATCATGGATCTCTCCCAGGTGCTCGTTGTCGGGAAATCGCCAATCAATCGGGTTGTGGTGTCGAAGATCGTCGAAAAATCCGGACTGAAGCCGATCTCGGAGACGCCTGAAATGGCGGCGAAGACGCTGAGAACCCTTGTTCCCGGCGCGGTTGTCCTCGATGGCGGAGCCGACAACAAGGACTGCGACGCGCTGATGTCCGGCATCGATGCTATGCGGCGGGCGTCCGGCAGATCGCTGCCCTCGGTCATCCTGCTTTCAAC
>NZ_JBFUGJ010000847.1:0-519 GCF_056402975.1 Mesorhizobium sp. P3_A9
ACGCTGTCGGGCCGCGATGAGAAGATGCTGATCAAGCTGGTGGTCGATGGCGCGTCCCGCAAAGTGCTCGGCGCCCATATATTGGGGCCGGATGCAGGCGAAATGGCGCAGCTGCTCGGCATTCCGCTGAAGGCCGGACTGACAAAGGATGATTTCGACCGCACAATGGCCGTGCACCCGACCGCGGCGGAAGAACTCGTCACCATGTACAAGCCGACCTACCGCGTGAAGGACGGCCAGCGCATCTAGCCTTTCGTCTGTTTCCAGCGCCTGCCGTAGAGGGAGCTCGATGTCCGCCACCACCAATTCCACACCGCTTGATCATGGGTTCGGCGGCCGTGTCGACCAGGTCATCGACACGGCCGTCGAGGAGGGGCGCATTGTCGGCGCCGTGATTCTTGTCGCCCAGCGCGGTGAAATCCTATACAGCCGCGCCGCCGGCCTTGCCGACCGCGAAGCGAAGAAACCGATGACGCCGGACGCGATCTTCCGGTTGGCGTCGGTCACCAAACCTGTCGT
>NZ_JBFUGJ010000848.1:0-518 GCF_056402975.1 Mesorhizobium sp. P3_A9
CTACCAGGGCATCTATTCCAACATCTTCCCGCAAATGCTGCGCCGGGTCGACTGGGCCGGCGAGGTCATGAAAACCGTCGAGGCCGAGCGCGGCAAGCGCTTGCCCAGGGAAGGCCTGGGTGAGCGGCAGGTGTGGCGGGATCGCCGGCTGATGGCGCTGGCGGCGCACAAGAAAAAATCGGATCAGGAGTTCGGACAATGACAGAAACCAGCCGCAAGCCCGGCGCCACGGCAACCAGGGGCAAAGTCATCATCACCTGCGCGGTGACGGGCGCGATCCACACGCCGACCATGTCGCCCTATCTGCCGATCACGCCGGATCAGATCGCCTCGGAGGCGATCGCCGCGGCAGAGGCCGGTGCCGCGATCCTGCATTTGCATGCGCGTGACCCGGAAACCGGCAAGCCCGACCAGACGCCGGAGGCTTTTGCCCGCTTCCTGCCGCGCGTCAAGCAAGGCACCAATGCCGCCATCAACATCACCACAGGCGGCAGTCCCTACATGAAAGTCGAGGAGCG
>NZ_JBFUGJ010000849.1:0-518 GCF_056402975.1 Mesorhizobium sp. P3_A9
GCCCCAGGCGACCGCTCCGGCCGCGCCTGCGACGGAAGCCACGCCCCCGGCAGCGCCCGCAACCGATGCCGCGGCTCCGGCGGCACCAGCAGCGGCCGGGCCGATCGCGCCGACTTTTGATGTCGTGCGCGTCGAGAGCAATGGTTCGATCGTCGTTGCCGGCAATGCGGCGCCCAATTCAAAGGTCGAGATCCTCAACGGCACGACCGTGCTCGGTTCGACCGTGGCCGGTCCCGATGGTGCCTTCGTCATCGTGCTCGACGATCCGCTGAAGCCGGGTGACTATACGATTGCCCTGCGTGCGACGGTCGGCACGGTCGTGACGGCCTCGGCGCAGACCGCTGTCGTTTCGGTTCCCAAGGATGCTACCGGCCAGGTGCTGGCCATGGTCGAGGAGCCGGGCAAGCCGGCCGAACTGCTGACCGTTCCGGCGCCCGAGACCAAACCGGCGGCGCCTGCCACCGGTGACCAGGCTGCCGCTCCGGCTGCACCGGCGCCGGCTCCGGCCGCCGTAGCAC
>NZ_JBFUGJ010000850.1:0-517 GCF_056402975.1 Mesorhizobium sp. P3_A9
GTTCGAGGGTGCGTTGCTCACTTCGGAGATCGAGAAGGACGACCCCGCGACCAAAAGCCTTGCCGCCTTCAAGTGGATCGGCAAGATGGCGGTCGATGAGCGGATCGTCATCGCCAGCACGCGAAGCGGCATAAAGTCGGTCGAGGACTTGTCGCAGCGGGTCGAACCGGCGATCTTTCCGGCGAGCAGCATCGTTTCGCGCAGTGCTTCGGAATGTTTTCTGCTCAATGCCATGCTGGGCCTGCCGATAAAGCCGGTACCGGGCTACGATGGCGGCCAGCGCGCTTTGGCCTTCCTGAGCGGCGAGGGTCAGGTGATCGTCGGCTCCTATCCGAGCCAGGCGAAGATGCTCGACAACAACGAAGCCGTCGCGCTGCTTCGCCTGAACGAGGTGCCGCATCCCTCCGTCCCGACATCGGTGCCGCTGCTGCGCGATATCGCGCCGGCCGGTTTCGCATCGCTCATCGACATGATCGAACTGATCAACAATCTGGGCCGCTGGATAGCAGCGCCACCC
>NZ_JBFUGJ010000851.1:0-513 GCF_056402975.1 Mesorhizobium sp. P3_A9
GCTCGATCCTGATCCGCCGCAGCCTGGCCAAGGTCATCTCAAGCGAAGTGACCCACGAATTCCGCCCCGAAGGCGTGTTCGCCGAAATATCGATGCCGCTCGAAGATTTGTCGAAGTGACGCGCTAACTATCTTCTCCGCCATCCGGATCGTCAGGGCCGGGCTTTACGTTCTCACGATAGATGGCGTAGGCGGCGAGCGCCACCGCCGGGCCAAGTATGACACCCAGACCGCCTTTGCCTTTGAGCAGCGTCGGCAGCACGGCGAGAGCCGCTGCGATGCCGATCGCCTTCATATCGGCATTGCGCCGTCTGGCGCGGCGCCGTGCGCGCGAACCGGCCGATATCTGGTGGATGAGCAGGATGAGCCCGGCGATCACCAGGAAGCCGGCTCCAAAGCCGAGGCAGGCGGCCAGCGAGCCATAGCGGTCGGCAGCCCAGATATAGGCGGCCCCGAGCAGGAAGCCGAGACCGCAGAGCGCCATAAGCGCTGCGAACCCATAGACAATTGCCGC
>NZ_JBFUGJ010000852.1:0-512 GCF_056402975.1 Mesorhizobium sp. P3_A9
GAGTTGCGTGTCAACTAAGGCTACGGCCGGTTACTGCGTCAGTTTGAATTCTCGTGCCTGAAGACGCGGGTCGCTCCTTCTTCGGGCTCGATCACCAGCACGACGTTTTCTGGGTTTTGCCAAGGCAGCGACATCACGTAGGCCGCAAAGTCGTCTTCAGGGAAATGGTTGAAGCCGCCGCCGGCTACAAACATTTGCGGGTGCTTGCTGCCGCCAAAGCTATCCTCGACGCTGTTAAGTTGTTGGAAGGGGCCGGCGCGCTCCGCCAGCCATTCCTGTATGCGCTCAAAGAGAACGGGCTGACCGTTCGGGCTCGAACAGTCTTCGGCAGAGGATGTACAAAGCACCACACCGCTCACGACACTCACTTTGGTTCCTCCGGGATAACCGCGCCTTTCCCAACTACACGTGGCCTGCCACAAATCGCCTCGGATTCCGAGTGGAAACTGACGCACTACCTACGGCCGGCGCAAGCCGGTTCTCGGCCCCACCCTTCTCGACTCGGCCTGACC
>NZ_JBFUGJ010000853.1:0-507 GCF_056402975.1 Mesorhizobium sp. P3_A9
ACCCCGCAGCCATCTGATTAGCTTGGCCCATCCGTCCTTGTCGTTGTCGAAACGCGCTTGTTCCTGCGTTTGAAACACCGCCACGTCGAGCCAGCCTTTGGCAACATCGATGCCGATGTCCTGAACCGTTTGCGCTACCATCTCCTCGGTCCCTTCCTTGTGTGCGGGGGCTTGCCCCTTGCAACTGTTCGGGTTCACAAAAGAAGGCGGTCGGACCCCAGCTCATCCACGGTTTAGGCCACCTGAGGGGCGACGGGCTCTCGACCACCGCCACGGATCAGGCAAGCACCTGGTCCGTGGCACCCCCAACAATGCACGATTCCAAACACACAAGGGGTGTTCCAGCGGAGTGAGGCGTTTGCGTTCCCTGGAACACCCCTCATCCGACCTCGCTTCGCGAGGCCACCTTCTCCCACAAGGGGACTGTTGCGTAATTCGGTGGTTGTGATTCTCTGAGATTGACGCTCGGAGGGAATCACGATGGCAGTGAAGCAGACGGGTCAGTTG
>NZ_JBFUGJ010000854.1:0-507 GCF_056402975.1 Mesorhizobium sp. P3_A9
GCAATGTTCTCCTGCAACCTCGTATAGGGCAGATGGATCGCCCCCGGGATGACGCCGTGCCGCTCACGCTCGGATTGCTCGCGCAGGTCGATCAGCGCGATATCAGGCTTTCCCACCAGCGCGAATGCCTGCTCGGCACTGACCGCCCAGCCGCGCCGCGCAATCTCCTCCTGATGCAGCCCAACCTTCATGTTGGCCGGCACGGCGACATCCATCATCTTGGGATTCGCCAGCTTGAGGTTGTTCATGATCTCGACGTACTCGTCCATCGACTTCACCTGCAGGCGCGGGTTGAAGGCCTTTTCCTCGCCGATGGTCGAGACGGTCTCGCCCTTGTAGTCATGTGCCGGATAGATCAGCGTCTCGTTGGGAAGCTTGAGCAGGCGGCCGAAGATCGATTCATATTGCTGGCGCGGATCGCCATTCTGGAAATCGGTGCGGCCGGTGCCGCGGATCAGCAGCGTATCGCCGGTGAACACCCGGTCCGGCAAGATGAAACTGTAGGAA
>NZ_JBFUGJ010000855.1:0-502 GCF_056402975.1 Mesorhizobium sp. P3_A9
ACACAATTTCCCAKGCCRTTGAAATAGTCRCGTCATGAATTGACTAAATAATAARCTAGCGATGCACATTTTTCGAGATGTTTAGCACATTTGTGACAATAAATGGGCAAGTGGAAAAAAATAAGGATCTTTTTGGGGCGATTTTTGGGCAGCCGTTCTCAGCGGTCCGGAATGGTACATATTAGTGCTTTAGAAAGGTGCGAGATTCGCGACTATTAACATAAAATACTACCTAATATTGTAAATTGTACTGAAAAAGCGCGACGGCTTCAGGTTGAGTGAATTGCGGTAGTGTGCGTCGCAGCATGGCAGAGTCGATCGCGTAAGCTCAATCAAAAATATGTGCGGTTGCCCTTGCCGCCCTCTGCTCGCCTTAATAGAATTGCAAATTATACCTGTCAGAGTGGCGACAGGTTGAAAGGCCGGAAGCAACCGGTCGATAGCGGGCATTCTTACAAGCCCGCGAAACAAGGGACGGCGCTCGGGTGGGGCTATCGTTGGA